>CAZOIG010000333.1:0-4809 GCA_964579235.1 uncultured Gammaproteobacteria bacterium | reverse complement strand
GCTGCGGGCAGTCCAAGTATTGCAGGCGTCGCGTTTAAAGATGGCGCCGAATGGCTAACCGTAGAGGTGCCAGGTCTGTTTGAGGTAAGTGAAAATGCTGAAGCAAGCGCTAATGAATCATTGCCTGCAATTGAGCGCACGAACACTTCGAGTCCTCACCGAGCGTCGAAGCGGATTGGCCGTACTAAAATAAGTACAGTTGCAATTGTGCTAGGGCTGGTTCTGATAAGTACGCTCGCCGCGCTGTCAGTGTTAAGCCGATCAGCTGATGAGCAGCGAATAGCGATGCAAGCCGAGCTTGAGCGAGTGACTACCGCACCAAGCGGGACTTCCACCCCCAAACAAACTGTTGAGTTATTAGTGCCTGTCGTTGACGCCTATCTAAATAACTCTACATCGCCAGAGCAAGTGCTTTTGTGGTTGAAGCGTTTGGTCGAGAAGCTATCCGATGACGTTGTGATCAGTCAGCTGATATTGTCGGACTCTGCGGTATTGCTTGACGCCACTGCGACGGACGCGTCCAAAGTTCAGATCGCGTTGAGCGAATTGAAAGAATTTTCACGCGTCGCTTTTGTGTCTGAAATTGTTCGAGACCCGGTTGCGAATCAAGAGCGCTTTCGGCTGAAAATTGATTTGCTGGAGAGTGTCTCGCAAGTTAGCGACTCAAAGTTGAGAGTGGAGGTCGTAGGCGAATGAAAACCCCCATGCAACACTCTCTCATAGCGTATGGCGTATTGCTAAGCCTAGTGGTAATGCTGTGGCTGCTTTTGCTTGGCCCTGCTTGGTCCAGTTATCAAACGGCACGCATGCAAAAAGCTGAGTTGAGTTCGGCTCTTGCCGCCCAAAAAGACCAGCTTATGAGCGAGCGCAAAAACCAGCTAGAGTTCAAGCGGCAGCTTGATAGGCTTCAGCAGGATGGCGGTCTGATATTCGAGACGCATGATGCTGCGTCGCACTATCTCCAAGAGGTCGCCAAATCGATCTTCGCGCGACACGGGCTGTTAGTTAAACGCTTGTCCCCTGAATATCATGAACTGAGCCCTGACTTGTTCGAAATAGACTTAGAGCTGGGGTTTCAAGCTCCGCAAGGTGCAGTGCAACGCGTGCTCGAGGATTTCAGTACTCTACCAGTCCAGCTTAGTGTTCAACTCCTCAGCCTTAGAGACATGGGTTTAGTTAATGCACAATCAGTTTCGGTTGAGGGTAGATTAGTCATAGCGCTATTGGCTGTTCGGCCGTCGATAGACCCGCAGCGATCAAGTGTGCCAGCGACGACGACCTCACATTTGGAAAGCAAAAGCACACCAAAACTTCAAACCACTGCGCACTCAGTCTCGTTAAACAAGGCGCCGAACTATCTTAAAGGCTTATTCAATTCAGAAGTACGCCGCTCGTTTTCAACACCGGAAGCCAGTAGTTATCGAGTGGCGGCGATCACGCGATCCTCGGAGAGTGTAATCGCGATAATCATTGATACGCGTACTGGTCAGAGTTTTAGACTTCAAGAGCAAGAGTTTGTGCACGCTTGGCGTGTGGATAGCATTGACCAGACGGGCGTTGATTTGAGTGCGGGTGCGAGTCGCGCCCGATTAGAGTTGAAGCAATAGTAAGTCCTTTAGCCGAATGTTTCTTAGCGTGCGGCTTCCGAAACCTTGAAACCTCGAGTGCCAAAGTTAGCTACGCGCGTAAGTCTATCTTTGGCTTAGCTTTGGCTAAAGTATAACTAGAGCTTAATTGCCGACCTTATCCGTTTAAGGCTCTGCACGAAGGTTCGCGCTTGATAGTCACTCGGGTCATCGAGTGCAACAAACATCTCATCGAGTGCGGCTTGCATTGAAGGTTTGTCGATCAATGTGCTGCCTTGTGCGTTCAATGCGAGCACTGCTGAGTTTATTGCCATAGCCGATTGCTCAGCCGACCCATAGCCTTGATGGCTTGCGCGCAGTCCAGATTCTGTCAACTCGACCAGTAAACTATGACCTTGCTCAGCGCTGATGGGTTGCTTTAGCAATCGCTCACGCACTAAGGTTATTTGTCTTTGAAGGCTGTTGAGTGATCGCTTAGACGCAGTGTCTAAGTGCCCTGTTTGGGTAAAAGCTCTGATGTCCTTCAAGAGCTGGGGAGACAGGTCTGGCAGCACTGCTCGACTTAACTGATAGCTGCTGAGCAAGTGAGCGTCGTTAAAACGAATAGCGCCGGGTGCACCTTGGGTAACGGGGTTGCGTTGCCAATCGATGCGCTCCAATGATTGATGGCAACCTAAGCAGTCCATATGCGCCAGTTCGGGAAATAATCCGGCGCGAGGAAACGCTGCAATATTATTGAGTAATTGCTCAGATGCCACTATTTGACCGATCGCCCAAATTTGCATTGGGTTCGGTTTGCCTTTGCGGTCGCTATAGTCTTGATCTGCAATGTAGTGAGCAGGTTGAATGCTGCTGAAAGTGTTGAGCTCGAAGCTCAAACGAGGGTGCCCAGCGCCCATTATCTCGTGAGTGATCTTTCGGTCGTCGGTATTGCCAAGATGGCAAGAAATGCACAACTGTGCTCGTTCCAAAGGTTTTTCTAAAGCGATTAAGCCCGCATTGAGATTGTCTTGGTGACTGCTGCGTGTATGTGATTCAAGATAGTTTTCGGCGGCGCCATGACAGGTCTCACAACCAACACCTTCACTGAGTTTGAATGTGTCTGCGCGCAAATGCACAGGCGTACTCGCGCCACTATGGCAACCAAGGCATGCGGCTGATTGTTCGGCGGATTCTATGCCGAGGTTGCGCGCGATTTTTTGCGATAAGGGATTTTGTAGAGTTTCGAACGCGCGGGCGTGAGGGTCTTGTTCATTCCAAGTACGGTACTCATTTTGCAGTACGTTTGAGGCTGTGAACGCAACGGAACTACCATGGCAAGTGCTGCTCGCACACGTTTGCACGCCTAATATCTTTGCCTGATTAGAGTTTGAACTTTGCGCAAATGCGAGGCCAGACGTATGCCACGCCTTAGTGCTAATCGAAAGTGGACCTAGCCATGACACAGAACCACAGACATACAGCGCTATCGTAAGAGTCGACCAAAGTACTGCGTTACGTCTCATGCGCTCAATCCTATCTGTTGTAAGGGTGTTGTGCTTCTGTGTGCTGCTGCAATGTCTTGGGGGTGTTGTTACTGCTCTCAGAACGAGCAAGAACCAAAGTGATAAAGTCGTAGATTGCCAACATAGGCCCCCAAAATCGACTGGAAATTCTTATACAAATGTTAGCAAATAGTGCATCTATGTGAAAGGTTTGTATACAATGTGTGAAAGTCGCTATTATGCGGAACGTCGTAATTAGATATTTTTTCACCTTTCATGTTTGGGTATAGCGTGTGGAAACCTTTGAGATCGTAGTTATAGGCTCTGGCCCTGGTGGCATGAGTGCAGCGGCGCATGCCGCTGAGCTAGGGCTTTCCCATGTTCTATTGGAGTCGACCGATAAGCACTCTAATACCATTCAAAAATACCAAAAGGGTAAGCATGTTATGGATACCCCGGGTAAGTTGCCGTTGCGCAGCCCCCTGGAATTTGCTGCCGGTACGCGAGAGCACATTTTAGATTGCTGGGAGAGTGGTTTAAGCGAAGTTAAGACCAACATTCGTTTTAACAGCGAAGTAGCCGCGATTGAGGGCAGCAAAGGAGAATTTGTTGTTACGCTCACAGACGGAAGCAGCGTAGGTGCCAAATTTATTGTTCTGGGTATTGGTTTACAAGGTAATCCGCGCAAACTACCTTGTCCGGGCGCTGAGTTTGATTACATTCAATACCAGCTGGATGATCCCGAGGAATACCAAAACGAAAAGATCGCGGTGGTCGGTGCTGGTGATGCCGCGATCGAGAACGCTCTAGGGCTCGCCCCACTTAACTCGGTTTGTATTGTGAATCGACGTGACGAATTTGCGCGGGCAAAGCAAGGTAACTTGGATCTGATCTTGGGAGCTATTAGTAAGGGCGACATCCAAGCGTACTATGAGGCCAGTCCAGTTCGTATTGAAGAAAATCCGAACCAAGACAGCCGCTATCTTATGGTGCTCAGCACCCCAACTGGTGAACAAGCTGTCCCAGTCGATCGAATCATTGCACGTTTAGGCGCCATTCCTCCGCGCAAACTAGTGGAGTCGTTTGGAATTGAGTTTGCGAACGACAGCCCAACCGCGTTGCCAAAATTGAGCAGTCAGTACGAATCCAATGTGCCAGGCATGTATGTGATCGGTGCATTGGGCGGTTACCCCTTGATTAAACAAGCAATGAATCAAGGTTACGAGGTGATCGAGTACTCGCAAGGTAATCAAATTGAGCCGGCTGATCATCCTCTGTTTGTGGAGGCCTTCGATGGCCTGCCGTTCGATATGACGGTCGATGAGACCTTGGAATTCTTGCAGTCGTCGGCGCCTATATACAACGGTATCAACCCACTTAACTTTAGAGAATTCATTTTAGACAGCAAGGTTCAATACCGAGCCGCGGGCGATGAACTCTGCGTCAAGGGTGAGTTTACAGATTCATTTTTTGTGGTAGTGCAAGGAAATGCCTACGTGAAGTTGCCTGGGGTGGGTGAGTTCCACTTTCATAAAGGTGACTTTTTTGGCGAGCAAAGCCTTATTTCTGGCCGTCGTCGCACAGCGACTGTTTACGCTGGGGATGACTGCATCGTTGTAGAGACTCCGCGGCGCAGCATGGTAAAGCTGGTCAACTCGGTTGAGTCGGTGAAACGAGTGCTCGACGAGGCCTTTATTTTGCGTGCACTGCATACCAAATTCACCCCAAATATTGCGCAC
>CAZOIG010000332.1:0-8834 GCA_964579235.1 uncultured Gammaproteobacteria bacterium | reverse complement strand
GCGGCCAAACAAGAATCACTCGACACCATTGGTGAAGCCCTGCAAGAAAACGGCAAAGTAATTGTTACGGGCTGTATGGGGGCGAACCAAAATGACATCTTGGACGTTCACCCTAAAGTTCTTGATGTGTCTGGGCCGCATGCCTACGAGCAAGTAGTCGGGGCGGTCAAGCAGCATGCGCCATTCGTTAAAGACTACAACCCACATTTGGATTTGGTGCCACCACAAGGCATTAAACTGACTCCGCGGCACTTCGCCTATCTGAAAATTTCTGAAGGCTGTAACCATCGCTGTACCTTTTGCATCATCCCATCAATGCGGGGCGATCTAGTTAGCCGCCCAGCCGATGAAGTGGTAGCCGAAGCCGCTGGATTAGTGCGCTCAGGTGTCAAGGAATTGCTGGTTATCTCGCAAGATACCAGTGCCTACGGCGTCGACACGAAATACGCTACGAGCTTCTACAACGGTATGCCAGTAAAGGCGAAAATGTTGGACCTCTGTAACGCGCTCTCGACGCTCAAAGACGAGCAAGGGTTAGCGCCTTGGGTTCGGCTGCACTATGTATATCCTTACCCGCATGTGGACGACATTATTCCACTGATGGCTCAAGAAAAGGTCTTACCGTATTTAGATATCCCCTTTCAACACGGTTCGGCGAGAGTATTGAAAGCCATGAAACGTCCGGGAGCAATCGACAACACCCTAAAACGCATCAAGGCATGGCGCGAAACCTGCCCTGATATCACCATTCGAAGTACCTTTATCGTTGGGTTTCCGGGCGAAACTGAAGATGAGTTTAAAGAGTTACTGGATTTCATTAACGAAGCGCAACTCGACCGCGTAGGTGCTTTTGAATACTCACCCGTAGAGGGCGCTGCTGCCAACGACTTGGGAGATCATGTTGACGACGAAACCAAGGCGCGCAGACTTGAAGAGTTTATGACCTTACAAGCCCAAATCAGTTCCGACAAACTGTCTAAGAAAGTCGGCAAAACAATTACTGTGATGATTGATGAAGTTGATGATGAAGGCGCGATTGGTCGCAGCAAGGCGGATGCTCCCGAGATCGACGGTGTGGTTTATCTAAACGAGGTCAAAGATGTGGTGCCCGGTGAACGGGTCGAAGTCAAAGTCACCCACAGTGACGAGCACGACCTCTGGGGCGAACTGGTTTAAGCAAGCTTAGTTTGTTCATTCCAGATCGGTTCGGTTTAAACCATAGTCAGTTGCCACTCGGTTCCTTCACCTGAGTGAGTAACCAGCTCCAGTTCCGCGCCGTAGGCGGTCGCAATCCCTTTTACAATATTTAGACCAAGTCCGTGGCCGGGCGTTTGAGAATCAAGACGAACACCCCTTTGCATGATTCGCTCGGCATCGTCTTTAGCCATACCAGGCCCGTCATCCGCCACCGTTAAGCGCAGACCAACTCGTTGCGCTGTTGGGGAAGGTTCTGCATCGAGCTGATGTAAGCTGAGCCAAACCTGTTTTTCTGCCCATTTGAACGCATTGTCCAGCAGGTTGCCAAGCAGTTCGTGCCAGTCACCTTCGTCACCATAAAACTTAACCGACTCAGCAATCTCCACGCTGACCCTAAGATTTTTGTCTTGGTGGAGTTTGCTTAAGGATTCAACAATTTTTTGCGTAATTGGGCTAACGTTAATAGGCCTTGAAAAACGACGTGGCCCAACTGTCGATGCGGCATTGAGCTGATAGTCGATAATCGACTGCATTTGGCGTAACTGCTCTTTAAACACGGTTTCGTCTTTTTGGTCTGCGTTCAAACCGTTAAGAATCGAAATCGGGGTTTTAAGGCTGTGAGCAAGGTTACCCAGAACTTCTTTGTGTCGCTCGATACGGCGATCTTCGTTTTCAAGCAATAGGTTTAAATTGTGCGTTAGTTGATTCAGCTCAACCGGGTAATCTTCATTAAAACTGCGCCGCGCACCTGATTCAACCTGTGATATCTCTACTGCAATACGGTTAAGAGGCCGTAAAAACCAATAAAACAACAGGCCGAGGGCGAGTAAAATCAAGGCTCCCAACGCTGCCAATAAGGTCCATGCTTGGGCGTTGTATTCAGCTAAGCGCTCCCGGTAGCCGGTTTGTAGCTCGGCAACATAAATGCTAAAGGGGTAAAGACCTTGCTCGGTTTCCCACTCTACTCGTAGGTCGGTAGCGTAGACTGCTTGCGCACTGCTCAAGCGAGCGTCAGCGCGGAAACTCATCTCATTTGAAGGCGAATCCACAGATACAATTTCATCGTCTAGCAATGAAGCCGAGCGCCAAATGCTGGCCCCCGAGGAATCTCTGATTTGTGCATACAGATCCGAGTTAAGCTGACTCAAACGAGGGTCTGGCATTTGCGATGGCATTTGAATTTGCCCATCAACCACATCCATAGTCGACAACAGTAAGAACACTTGATTGCGCAAGGAAGATTGAGCGTTTTGCATAACACTGTCGTGGAATGCTCGAGTAATGCCAATGTTCACTACGCTCAAAAGCACCAAAACCAAAAGACTTCCCAAGAGAATGAAGCGGCTGCGCAGGGATAATTCTTTAACTAGATCCATGAGCTCCAAACTTAGGTCTTAGAATGGGTTTAGTCGAGTTCAAGACTGGGTTCGCTAACTGCGTTGTAAGCGAAAGCGATAACCCTGGCCTCGCAACGTTTCGATCGGTTTAAGATCGCCCTCGGGATCAAGTTTTTTGCGCAGGCGGCGAATAAAGACTTCAATGGTATTGCTGTCTCGATCGTCCTCGTCTTCATAAATATGATCGACGAGCTCTCGCTTGGACAATACTTTGCCTGTGTGCAACATCAAATACGAGAGCAGTCTGTACTCAAAAGCGGTAACAGGCACTTGCTCATCGTTCAAAAATACTTGCTGAGAAGACGTGTCTAACTTAATTGGGTCACACACCAAGAGGCTGTCTGCCAAGCCTACTGAGCGTCGTAGAAGTACTTTTAGACGCGCCAACATCTCTTCTGGGTGAAAGGGTTTAGTTAGATAATCGTCAGCGCCGGCTTCGAGCCCTTCGACTTTTTCTTGCCAGCGACTACGGGCCGTCAGTATCAAAACTGGGTATGTGATTCCTTTCGCTCGCAGTTTTTTAATCAGCTCGACGCCATCAAGCTTCGGTAAACCTAAATCGATGATGGCAAGGTCAATTGGGTATTCGGTCGCATAAAACAAACCTTCTTCACCATCAACCGCGGCATCAACAACATAGTCATGGTCCCGCAAGGTCGCGGCCAGTTGCTCTCGCAATACCAACTCATCTTCAACAATTAGTACTCGCATAGACTTCTCCTATCGTGTTCGGGCTTGGCCAAATCAGGTCAGATATGAGGGTAGCGAACCATTAAACAACAACGCTAAGCCTCAACTAAAACCCTTAATATGCCGAAACCTGAACCGTTCTCACGCGCCCATCTGATTGCAGTATGCGCACGTTGTAGACACCTCGACTTTCATTGAGTGTCACTTTAAGGACCTTCGCTCGGTACTGTCGCTCAACCTCAGCGATTACTTGTCGACGCGACTTCAACGGCTTGGACTGTGTCCGACTAAATCCGCTTGCTTGATCGCGCGCATCGTTGCGAAAACGCACAACGCGTTCACCGTTCAGCCACGTCGTTACTATATCCAACCTCGAGTCCTTAGCGTTTTGGATTGCAGAGTGCGCCAACGTCGCGTTGCTGAATAAGCATATGCACAGTGTCAGCATTAAGCTCGCCAAAACGGTATTAGTTTTGGCTTGATACACTCTTGATCTATTTTTAGGTCTCATTATTGATTCACTTAATAGCTTTAAAGGCTGTCGTGTCATAAAGCGTAGCGTTCAGTTGTTCTGAACGCCTTAGTGCTCTATCCAATTTGAATGAGCACTAAGGCCAGATTTATAACCATCAACCGTTGAACGCGAGAGCGCCTGATATGGCCCTATTCTATACTGGCTCTACGCTAACTTTCACTCGAATTCGATCGCCAGGGTGGTTCGGCATACGAGCTTGGTAAACTCGTCCATTGTATTTATAGCGCACGTCATAGCCTACTATGCGCTCTTCAGTTTGGTAGCTGTGGGTGACTTCACAACGTGACACCACCTCATAGCGGCCATAACCATCGTGGTGATTTCGACGCGCGTTGTTTTTAATGTCGCGTCCAATCGATCCACCGAGTAACGCCCCAGCGGCGGTCGCGATATCGTTGCCTCTACCCCCACCAAATTGATTGCCAACAGCAGCGCCTACAATCGCACCTAAAATTTCTGGGGTTCGCGTCTTTTTTGAGCGGTGGTTTGCGTACCGTTCTACAGGCACTCGCTCTTGGTAACAGTGTTCCTGCGGCACGCTAATCTGGTGCAAATCGACAATCGGCGAAGCGTCTAACACTTTCGCGTATTCGATGTCTGAATAGTTGCTTTGATATTCCGAGTAATAGCGCGTATCCGCCGCGATACTGCTGCCCACAAATAGGCTAAGCGCCATGCCCGAGACAACACGAGCTAAAGTTAAACCTGATCTTGAAGGTTTACCCAATTTGCCATGCGGTGCGGGCTCTAATTGCTGTGGGGTTTGCTTAATAACGTTCATAGTGACTCCTATCTAAAGATAAGTTGTGTTAACACTGACCACTACCCAACTTCACGCAGTTGTACCCTTGGTCAACGTGAAGCGACTATGGCTTCGAATGTCACTATATTGTTAAGCAGCTTAACCGAAACTGAACTACGAATGGTGTGAGGAGTATTCAGCAAAAATGCATGACTAGCACTTTCTAGCACTTTCTAGCATCTACCTCGAGTTTAACCTTCAGCCTAACGTTTCAAGCAGTGGCAAGCCAATCAGATCTCTGCGCCAACCCTTTAGTAAGCGTTTTGATTGGCGGTCGCGGTAGAGCATTTCTATGTCCTTGCGGGTACCCAGCAAGGCCTGGGCTATGCCCTCTCGCTCAGCGATTTTGCTGGTTTGTTTCATCAGTTTTTGGCAGTGCTGCTTGTCTGCTTTAGAAAGCGGTTCGACTGCCCGCCAGATTGGTGATTCTTCAGCTTTGGTGTTGCGCAATAGGTTAACAATTTTGGGTGCTAAGCGCGGCCCTGATTTTTTACCAAGTAAGCCCATGTCTAATAGTTCATTAGGGGTCTTGGGATTTTGAATCGCCACATCGTACAAGGTGTTGTCTCGCGCCACCCAGGTACGAGGAATATCGCGCTCTTGTGCATATTGCTCGCGCCATTCGGCTAAGGCTTTCAAACGGTATTGAGCTGGCCGCTTGAGGTTGCCACCAGAGAGCCTCAAATAAGCCAGCTCGGGGTCACTCACATAATTCTGTTCATCGCACAACAACTCGATTTCATCTTCAAACCAAGACATCCTTCCCTGCTCTTCGAGTTGCGACTTAGTGTTTTCGTAAACCGCGCGCAAATACTCAACGTCCTCACCCGCATACTTTATTTGAGCGTCGCTTAATGGACGTCTAGTCCAATCGGTGCGCGACTGGCCTTTATCCAGCTCGACTCCGGTGACTTGCTCTACCAAACCGGCATAGCCCATTTGCAAGTCTGCACCGCAAAACGCCGCAGCCAGTTGCGTATCGTAAACCGGTGCAGGTACGGCGCCAAAAGTTTGATACAAGACCTCAAGATCTTGCGAGGCTGCATGAAATACTTTGATGGTGTCTGGGTTTACTAACAGGTCCGCCAAAGAGTCTAAATTAGCGATTGATAGCACATCGATACAGTATTGATGCTCACCAAAGCCCAACTGCACCAAACATAACTTGGCGCTGTACGTTTTCTCACGAAAGAATTCGGTATCCACCCCGACCCACTTAAGCTCAGCGAATTCTGCCGCAAGTTCATCGAGTTGTTCTTGCTGGTCGATTAAATAGTTCATTGATTGAGCTCGGTTTGAAGTGCTTTATGAAGGTCGTTTAGTGCAACTGCCAAGTAGCCTATCACCACGCGTACGTAGGCCTCGTTGCGATTATAAATGCTCGTAAAATCGTTTCTAAAAACACGACTCTGGCGCATTGCCTCGAAATCACAGATAGAGATCATTTCAAGCTCGCCGTCATTCTCTACATTTGGAACATAGTCAATAGAAATCAACTCTGGAAACAGACGCGCCAACTCTATTCGGTCAACATTCAGAGCAGTAAATAGTGTTCTCGCACGGTCGTTAACGCGTTCAAAATCGAGAATCGACTGTCTCAACTCTTGTGATTTAATCAGCGCGATTTGGCCGCCCGTCATCACTTCCATAAGCGTGGCGACATTAGCGGGAGGAAAAGTAATGATGTGACTATCGACCACCGAATCGCATAGTTCGTTGTGCAGAGAAGCCGGTATGTCGCCACGGGCAAAAGCATAAACAATCGTCTCCAAATTGTTTCCGCGCTCTTCTCGCGGGATTCGAAAAGTAGCCAAACGCTCCTGTGCCGCTTGAACATCCACATTCAAGCGTTCCAACAAGGCTCGCTCCGCCAAGCCATCCAAACGATGCGAGTTCCAATTATCGAATTGAAGCGCCACCAGAACACCTGCAAAAACCAAACTGAACTCAATCAATACGGTTGCCCAATCTTGCCTTTTAAGTGCCGCTGCAAGCCTACGCAGAATCATTGACGATGCTCCCTGATTGTTGCAGCCAAACGTTTGACTTCATCCTCTAACAATTCATAGGATTGGAGTTGCCGTTGAATGACCGACATAGCCTCACGCAGGTCTGGCATAGCATCGGCTTCACGAAAGGACGCGGCTGTGCGCTCTATTTGATCGCGGGTGAGCTGTGGTGGGCAGGTTTCCGGCAGCTCGAATAAGCTTGCTCCGCTCGCATCGACCGCACCGGTGGCGGTGCAAGCCGTCCTTATTTCACTTATAACGTCAACCGGCATTCGACGGCGCACCGTCGAGGTAAAAGGCTGTGTAGGCGTTAATGCTGGAATCTGAACCAGCACGAATTTATCAAAACGCTCAATTGCCTTTCGCAAGTCTTGATTCGGAATATTAGCGAGGTGGTAAGACTTCGCATCTTGAGAACTCAGATAGTTACTTAAGGGCATACCAAGTTGATAACCCGATACATACAGATCCACAACGTGTTCGCTGTCCAAGCTGCCTAGGGTGTCGTCTGTCGTAAATAGCTCGATTGCACTGCGAATGTGGCTTGAGGCCCAGCTACCCACAAGAATAGTGTTTTGAACCGACTTATGCATGGTGTCCAATTCAACGTATAAATCGTCAACATAGGCCTCAGCTGAGGTGCGGTTTACCCGCGCATCGTTCCAGTTGGCAACTTGAATACCAATAAAAACGCCCACAACGACAATAAAGAAGTCGATACCGACCGCGAACCAGTTTTGGTCTTTTACGTGTTTAGTAATTGAGCGCAGAAGCATTAGTTTGCAAGCGCCTCGGATCGACTCAATTCAAAATTTGGTTTGGTTTTGTTAAAACTCAAGCCAAGTTTTGATACTGCATGATCGCGCAACAAAAGCCCGATTCCTTGATTGATATGTTTCGACATACTGCGTAGAAGCACCTATATTTCAATTTATTGATAGTACAATAGAACACTATGCTCATTACTGAATATTCGTAATGATTTAGCGGTTGTGAACTTCTGCTAGGATCGCTGGCAGAGCTCCTTATAAAAAACCAAACCGTGACACCAAAACGCTCAAGCACTATAACTAATCAGCACTCGTAAACAGTCTGCGCTCATTATGCAAGCAATCACTCAGCTATTCGAAATTATTTCATTGCGCCGAAAAGTCGGCGACTTAGATTACGACCCAAGTGTCGCGCTCATTAGCGGGGCGGTTTTAATTGCAATGGGTGCGTATATCAATTCACTCACCGGTGAAATAACCCAACCTTTCGCTTTGAGTGCGACTCAATATCTGGCGCAAGCCGCATTGTTGTACGCTCTGCTCAGTGCAAAAGCGAAAGCAAATCGGTTTACACAAACTATTTCAGCCATTTTTGGCACGACAGTCATCTTACAATTAGCCTCATTGAGCGCCGCTTGGATTGGCTTAGGGATCATCAGCGTGGGGCTTACGATCTGGAACTTCTATATCAGCATTGTAATTTTGCGAGATTCGCTCGAGACCGAAACCCTTTTTGCTTTTTTGTGGACCTTGGCACTTAACGCGGTTAGCGTTTTGATTATTGTGACCTTATTCCCAGATTTCGCTGACATGCTGCAAGCAACCATCGAAAAGCTCGAGAACCCACCTTCTCCTAGCTGATTCTGATCCGGATTTATGGTGTTGCTCAACGACTCTATAAGCGAATTAAGCCAGTGTTAAACCCTCGGTTAATCTCATCATGCATGTTCACATAATAGGTATCTGCGGTACTTTCATGGGTGGTGTTGCTCGCATCGCAAAGCAAATGGGCCATACGGTTAGTGGTTCTGATGCCAACACCTATCCTCCAATGAGCACCCAATTGGAATCGATGGGCGTTACGCTGCACGAAGGTTACGCGTCAAGCAACCTGCCTAAAGATGCCGATGTGGTAGTCGTAGGCAACACCATATCGCGCGGCAATCCCGAGCTGGAAGCCGTATTAAATCAAGGTTTGATGTACACCTCGGGCGCACAATGGTTAAGCGATAACGTGCTCAATACCAAGTGGGTATTAGCCGTAGCCGGAACCCATGGCAAAACCACCACTGCCAGCATGTTGGCTTGGATTCTGCAAGACTGCGGTTACTCGCCAGGCTTCTTAATTGGTGGCGTGCCAGAGAATTTTGGGGAGTCGGCGCGTATTGGTGAGAGCGATTTCTTCGTGATCGAAGCCGATGAATACGATACCGC
>CAZOIG010000331.1:0-1730 GCA_964579235.1 uncultured Gammaproteobacteria bacterium | reverse complement strand
TTAGCCGCGCAATTTACAATTACAAAATATTAACCTGCTATCAGCGATACGCGCTAAATTTAGGCTTTGAGAGTCAACACACCACCCGCGGCTCTATTTCTAATTCCACATCGAAGCGCTTTTTTACTTCCGCTTGTATCGAATAGGCATATCGCAAAACAACAGCGCCCGACCGCTTTTGAGGATTTGTTAGCACCAAGGCTTGATGCTCGTGGACCACAACACCTTGCTCGTCACGGGTTTTCCAACCTAAATGATCGATCAGCCAAGCCGCTGCCAATTTAACACTATTACTCGTCTCCTTATTGCTGGTGTTGGAGAGTGGGTAGTAGACGATATTGGGGAACTCTTGTTTCAGGCTCTTTAGTCTTTGGGCACTGACAATAGGGTTTTTGAAAAAACTGCCTGCATTGGGCACAAGCTCGGGGGCAGGCAATTTAGCCGACCTAAGCTCACAGACTGCATCAAAAAGGGTTTGTGCAGTGATGGGTGATTTTATGTGCTACGCCAGTGACGGATAGTGGTCGACCGCTTTGAACACTTTTGAGAGATTAAAGACAACGTCAGTAATGATGAGTCGGTCGCGTAATTGACGTTTAAAAATACTCTCGCGGTAGGCGAAACCACACTCGGCTTTGGCAAACTCTAAAGACTCGCCTGACACAACATCAACCGCTAAGACGCGTTCAATAAACTGCTCAACTTCTACACCATAAGCGCCAATATTTTGGATTGGTGCGGCACCAACTGTGCCAGGGATGAGCGCTAGATTTTCTAGGCCGTAATAAGAATGATCGAGCGCCCAGCTTACAAAGTTGTGCCAGTTTTCGCCCGCTGCAACTTTAATCGTTACGCTGTTATCACATTCGCCAAGCAGCTCGATACCCTTCAGACAATTGCGCAGTACTAAACCACTAAAGTCACTGGCAAACACGCAGTTGCTGCCCTCGCCAAGCACCAATACATTAAGCGCATGAGACTTTGCGTAGGCTAAAGCAGGGGCGATATGCTCCGCCGAGCTGAGCTCGGCAAAAGCACGCGCTTTGGCTGGAATGGCAAGCGTATTCAGCGACTGTAATGCTACATCGCTGGATACATGAAATTCTTGCGCAGCGCCACTCACAGAGTTTCCATCAAAACCTTATTCTTGCGCTGCAGCGGCTTGTTCTTGCGGAGCAGCGGCTTGCGCTTTAGAGCGTAGTCGAATGTGAAGGTCGCGCAACTGATTGCTGTCAACCGAACTCGGCGCCTCGGTCAATAAGCAAGACGCCTTCTGAGTTTTAGGGAAGGCGATCACATCGCGAATCGAATCAACACCAGACATCATGGCTACAATTCGGTCCACACCAAATGCGATGCCACCGTGCGGAGGCGCACCGTAACGCAAGGCGTCTAACAAGAATCCAAATTTCTCTTCGGCCTCTTCGGCTTCAATCCCCAAGGCTTTGAATGCTTGTGATTGGACTTCGGTTTGATGAATACGAATTGATCCACCACCTAATTCCATACCGTTTACGACCAAGTCGTAAGCACGCGAAAGTACTTCGCCTGGTTCTGCTTCGAGCTTGTCGAGTTGATCAACTTTTGGGGCTGTGAACGGGTGATGCAAAGATGTCCAATTACCATCGCTGTCTTCTTCAAACATTGGAAAGTCAACGACCCAGACCGGAGCCCACTCCTGCTCAGAAAACCCTAAAGAGTGTCCGAGCTTAACGCGCAAAGCGGCAAGT
>CAZOIG010000330.1:0-1638 GCA_964579235.1 uncultured Gammaproteobacteria bacterium | reverse complement strand
TTGGTTGAATTTTATCGGAGCCCAGCAAGGCTGCAGTGGTCGCCAACTGGAAGCAACGTTCCTGACTACCATAAGTTTGCACAACTGTGGTGGCAGTACATCGCTGAAGCCGTTAGCGGCGAGTCTAGCCCGCAGCAAGCTTTGGACGGCTTAGCCAAAGCGCAAGACCGCATGTTAATGCGTTTAGAACGCGCCAATGTGCAGGGCGAATGCGGCCCTAAACTAAATGAACAGCGCGATGCAGAGTATTGGTTTGCGCAGCCAGGTGCGCCCAAGCCTCCATTGAGCAATGAAAAACCACAAGGCGAAACCATTGCCTATGACGCACTCTTACAAAGCTGGAAATAGCGTTAAGGCGCTGTAAAAGCAGCCCTCTCCAGACCAAGGCCCCTAGCGAGGCGTATAAACTCGCTAGGGGCCTTTTTTATTTATTCAGCGGTCGTTTTCATTCATTCCGCACCCAATACTTAAAGTTAATGAGAATGATTTGCATTAAGATTCTTTCTAAGTATACTTCGCTCATTGTCGCAGTGGCCGCAAAAACTCTTTGGACCGCTCGACCCCTAAAACTTAGAAACTTTCCCCAAAGCAGCAGAAGAGAAAAATGATGATGTCCCCAAAAAGTACCAAAATTGCAATCGCGTGTACGGCCTTGTTGGTCGGCGCACAAGCCTTAGCACAGGGTGTCGGCACGATTGAAGAAGTCAAAGTCACTGGTCAATACCTTTCAATTGATGAAGCCAATTCAATCAAAACACCTACACCGATTATCGATGTTCCACAAAGTCTATCGATTATTACGGCCGACCAAATCACCGAACAAGGCATCACGCGAATCAGCGACATCATTGACTATTCCGCTGGCGTAAACACGTCACAAGGAGAAGGTCATCGCGACGCGATTGTATTTCGGGGCGTGCGTTCCACCGCAGACTTTTTTCTAGATGGCAATCGCGACGATGTTCAATACTATCGAGCCCTCTATAACGTACAGCAAGTAGAGCTTCTACGTGGTCCTAATGCACTGTTATTCGGCCGTGGCGGTACGGCTGGTATTCTCAACCGTGTGAGCAAGAAGGCTGAAATTGGTCAAGCTTTCACTGGCTACAAAACCATGGCCAACACCTTTGGTGGCTTTGGGCTTGAGATCGATCACAATCTATCTGCTAGCGATACTTCGGCGGTACGCATCAATGCGATGTATGAGTCTTTGGACAATCATCGTGATTTCTATGATGGCGAGCGCATCGGTTTTAACCCAACCGCTCGTTTTGAACTCTCTTCCGACACGATTCTAGATGTGTCGTATGAATATGTAGATCATGAACGCTTTATTGATCGCGGTATTCCTACCGGTACCGACGGTCGTCCGGTAGAAGTGCTTGAAGACGTTGTGTTTGGTGACCCAGAGGCCAATCTATCGACACTAGAGGCGCACATTCTTCGCGCAACGCTACAGCACAATTTCTCCGAGACTCTGAAAGGTAACTTCAGCGCATTCTATGGGGACTACAACAAGTACTACGGCAACTTCTACGCCGTGGACTATGCTCCCAGCACAAACGTAAGCACATTGGATGGCTACATCGACGAAACTGATCGTCAGAACTTGATTCTATCGGGCAACCTAGTCTCAGA
>CAZOIG010000329.1:0-2675 GCA_964579235.1 uncultured Gammaproteobacteria bacterium | reverse complement strand
GGGTGTGCATTGTGCTCAGCAGGGCGACCGTGGGTCGCCCAACGTGTATGCGCAACGCCAATATGGCCTTCGAGGTTGTCGCAGATCGCTTCGAGCGACGCTACGCGGCCAACACTTCGGCGTAAAACTAGGTCATGATTTTGATCAACCAAGGCTAAACCGGCCGAATCATAGCCCCTGTATTCGAGTCTTTTAAGGCCATCAATAAGAGTCGTAGCAACGTCCCGTTTCGCTACCGCACCAACAATTCCGCACATGATTTTCGCCTATTTCTGTCTCGTTAAATACGACTTAGTCGCCGTACATTTAATTTTTCTTGGGTTCTTTTACTGGCCGCTTCCAGCCGGCAATACCGCGCTGCTTAGCTCTACTGATAGCCAGCTCTTGCTCGGCAACGTCGGTAGTGATGGTTGAGCCCGCGCCAATGGTCGCGCCATCACCAATCTTAACGGGCGCGACCAACTGGGAGTCAGAGCCTACAAATACATCCTTGCCAATTTCCGTATGGTGCTTATTGGCGCCGTCGTAGTTGCAGGTGATCACACCTGCTCCGATATTGGTGTTGCTCCCAACGTTAGCATCACCCACGTAAGTCAAATGGTTGGCTTTAGCGCCTTCAGCGAAAACCGCATTCTTGGTTTCCACAAAGTTTCCAATTCGAACATCGTTTGCCAACTGCGTGCCCGGTCGTAATCGCGCGAAGGGGCCGACATTAACATTTTCCGCGAGACTTGCGGCTTCAAGTACCGATTGTTCATGTACTGTCGAGTCGTTGCCGATTTTGCTGTGTTTAATGACACAGTTTGCACCAATCGAAACGCGCTCTCCGATTTCACAATGGCCAGTGAACACCACATTGATGTCAACAAAGCTGTCTCTACCGATGATTACCTCTCCGCGAAAATCAACCCTTGAAGGGTCAGCAAAAGTAACGCCTTCAAGCATTAAGCGTTCTGCATAACGGCGTTGCCAAAGCCTCTCTAGTTCAGCAAGTTGAACACGCGTATTGACGCCTTTGACTTCTTGAAAATCGCTTATTTTCAGCGCGGTTATTGGGTCGCCCTGTGAATTGGCTATCCCCACAATATCGGTGAGATAGTACTCTTTTTGGGCATTGTCATTGCCAACCTGTTCTAACCAAGCCGATAGGCGGTCTGCGCGTGCCGCCATTATTCCCGAATTTATTTCCCGCAGGGCGCGCTGTTCAACGCTCGCATCTTTCTCTTCTACGATGCCCTTTAATGACTCATCTGACGCTCGTAGAATTCGACCTAAACCAGTTGGGTCATCCATGTCTGTGGTCAACAAGCACAAACTGTGCGCGTGTAATTGCGCAGTGACATCACTTAATGTATCGCTTGTGATCAGCGGTACATCGGCCGTTAAGATTAAAACATTACTGCCGGTCGCGACATTTGGTAAGGCCGTCGCAACGGCGTCGGCAGTACCGAGTTGTTGGGCTTGCTCGACAAACTCTAATTTCTGCGCAGCATCGTGACCAGCCATCTGCTCAATCACTTGCTCTTTACCATGTCCAACAACCACGTAAATTTTCTCTGGTGCTAGCGCCAAACTGGCATCAACCACGTGCGCCAACAATGATTTGCCAGCTAAGTGATGCAATACTTTTGGGGTAGTCGATCGCATACGACTGCCCATACCTGCGGCAAGAATTATGACGTGCAGAGGAGCTTGGTTCATTAGTTGGTTAATCCCGTGATACGTGTGACAATGCTGTGGAAAGCGTCCAAATGTAACGCATTTAGCTACAATCCCAACTGAAATACAGTTGTTAGTATTCTAGCAAATCGAGACGCTCTACAGACCACAAATATAGGCTAATCTATAGCCCAAAGAATATTGGTTTTTGAAAGCTGATAAGTCGGCACGACATCCCATACAATCATGAGCACACGAAGTCCAAAAATTGCCTATACACTTGGTGAACCAGCGGGTATCGGTGCTGACATCATCTTGCAATACGCCGAGAATAACTCCGTACACGATATTGTCTGCATAGGCGATAAAAATGCGCTTCAAGCTCGCGCCAAATTGATGAGGCTCGTACAGGCGTATGAGTCACTATCGGTAATTGACGTGCCGGTGAAAGCACCGCAGGTGTGCGGAACACCTGATCCAGATAATGCTCTGGGCGTGTTGGCGATGTTAGACACGGCCATAAATGGCTGCCTAAGTGGTGAATTTGACGCGATGCTGACCGGCCCGCTGCATAAGGGTGTTATAAATGATGCGGGTATCGCCTTTTCTGGACACACCGAATATTTGGCGGCAAAAACCCACAGCGAACGCTCGGTCATGCTGCTAGCGAGCGGCGAACTACGAGTCGCGCTATTGACCACTCATCTACCATTGCGCGCAGTCAGTGACGCGATAACTGCAGACCGGATAATCCAAGTTTGCTCCATCCTGGATACAGATCTTCGTAAGAAGTTTGGCATTGCTGCGCCACGGATTATGGTGTGTGGCTTAAACCCCCACGCTGGCGAAGGTGGTCATTTAGGCCGCGAAGAAATCGAAGTTATAGAGCCGACATTAGAACAGCTACGCGCCAGTGGTTTAAACCTAATAGGGCCCGTTCCTGCCGATACGGCGTTTACTCCTAGCGCATTAGAACAATGCGATGTGGTCTTAGCGATGTACCACGATCAAGGCTT
>CAZOIG010000328.1:0-1511 GCA_964579235.1 uncultured Gammaproteobacteria bacterium | reverse complement strand
TCGATCTACTTTAGGGTTGAGCGAGCATAAGCCATTCGATAGCTTTTCCGGCAGCATAGGAATCACATTGCTTGGGAAATAGACAGAAGTCCCCCGCTGCCAAGCTTCTTGATCGAGCGGTGAGCCTTCGCTCACATAGTGAGATACGTCGGCAATAGCAACGATCAGACGGTACGTGCCATCCGACTTTTGCTCAGCGTAGACCGCATCATCAAAGTCGCGCGCATCTTCACCGTCGATGGTGACCAGCGGCAGGCTGCGTAAATCAACCCTGCCTTGTTTGTCTTTTTCTAATACCTCATCAGCAATTTTACCGACTTGCGTAATGACTTTTTCAGGCCACTGATTCGGTAATTGATGCTTGCGTAATGCAATTTCGATTTCCATGCCGGGCGCGAGGTAATCACCCAACACCTCAACTATCTCGCCAACCGGCTGAAAATGCCGGCTCGGGTAGGCAGTCAGTCTGGCCACCACCACTTGACCTGGTTGAGCACCCATAACGTCTTCAGGGCGCACTAACACATCTTGGCCAATGCGTTGATCGTCGGGCACCACAAAACCTAAACCGCTCTCGTGGAAGTAACGCCCAACAATAGTTTGGTTTCCGCGCTCAAGAATTTCAGTGATCTCGCCGAATAGATTTTGGCGGCGGTCACGGCCCGTTACACGAATGCGCACGCGGTCATTGTGCAGCACCTCACGCATATCGTGGGCGCGCAAAGAAATCTTTTCTTTGGTTGTGTCGCTTAATACGTAACCATGGCCGTCTACATGACCGATGACGCGGCCCTCGTGCTCTTGGACCGCATGGTGCATTGCCCAGCGATGCTTGCTTAACTGTTGGACCTTACCTTGGTCACGCAATTGCTCAAGAATCGTGAATGTTTCTTGACGGCCAGCTTGGCCAACTCTTCCAAGAGTTTGGGCAATTGCCTTGGTGTTTGCCGGCTCGCGGCGTTGAGATAAATATTTGAGCACTATGTCCGTACTCAGTTTTTTGTGTTTGGTGGCCTTCCCGGCCTGTTTCTTATTTTGTTTTTTGTTATTCAAATCCTTGAATGTCCTAAGTGTATTTATTCAGTTACTAGGCATATGGGTCTTTCAAAACCATAGTTTCGGCCCGATCAGGCCCAGTAGACAAAATAGTAATTGGAACGCCCACGAGTTCTTCGAGGCGTTTTATATAATCCAGAGCAGGTTTCGGTAGGTCGTTAAAATCCTTGACGCCTTCAGTACCGCCTGCCCATCCTGATATTGTTTCGTAAACGGGTTCGCATGCTGCGAGTGCTTCAGCACCCACTGGTGCAACATCTAAAGTACGATCGCCCATTTTATAGGCCGTACAGATCTTAATCTCCTCAAGCCCGTCTAGCACATCGAGCTTAGTTAAGCACAATGCAGTCAAACCATTAACTTGGCGAGAACGACGCATTAGCACTGCATCGAACCAACCGCAACGACGCGAACGACCTGTGGTCGCGCCAAATTCGTGGCCTTTTTCACCTAAG
>CAZOIG010000327.1:0-4033 GCA_964579235.1 uncultured Gammaproteobacteria bacterium | reverse complement strand
TTTAAACACTCATGGCAAAACTAAACCTGCAATCAGATCGCCTAGACAAAGTTGCTATCTCTTTGTCGGCTATATGCTTGCTGCATTGTTTACTAACGCCCGTTGTGATTACGCTGGTGCCTATCTTGACGTCTTCGGCGCTGGCGCAAGAAGACTTGTTTCATCAACTTTTGCTTTGGGCGATTATCCCTATTAGCGCGAGCGCATTGTTTATCGGCTGCCGAAAACACCGCAATTTTTCTATTCTGTTCAGTGGTTCAATTGGCATGAGCATTCTAGTTCTAGCGGCATTTCTAGGTCACGATGTTCTGTCTCACAGCAGTGAACAGTGGCTAACCGTTCTGGGTGGGCTAGTCTTAGCTTATTCGCACTACCTGAACTACAAAGCTTGCCAGAGTATTAGTTGCGGCGCATCGGACTGCCAAGCGCAGCACCACCACTAGCTGCCGCATCCTACCCAATACGCTATCAGGTCTTGATGGCGGCGCTCCCTTAAGCGTTCATATTTATGGAGCTAATCCAACTGTAGTGTCGAAAACCTGCATCCCCTGCGCGGTTTATTTTGTGATATCTTGAGCGTCCAAATAAACCAAGGTTCTAGAATGCCATGATATCTACTCGCTCACACTTCAGATCTTCGTTCAGTCGTTTAAACGGCCTGTTGCTCGCCACATCCTTGCTGATTCTGTCTGCCTGCTCTTCAGAAACGAGCGATGCCGATACAGCAAATCAAGCATCACCCAAAGCCATGAGTGACGTGACTATTGTGACCGCGGAAAACATTTATACGGTTAACGCAGATCAAAGCATGGTGGAAGCGTTTGCGATCAAAGACGGAAAAGTTATCGCGACCGGCACTGCTCAAGAGTTAGGACAACAATATGCCGACGCGCGTCTGCTCGACTACGGTTCGTCAACGATTGTGCCTGGCTTGATCGATGCGCACGGTCACTTCTTAGGCTTAGGCCAAGGTTTGATGCGCGCCGATTTAATGGGTACTACTTCAAAGCAAGATATTTTGGATCGTTTGACTAGCTTTGCGGCAGATTTACCTGAAGGTCAATGGCTATTGGGCCGTGGCTGGGATCAAAACGATTGGCCAGTCAAAGAACTACCCACTAAAGCTGATCTAGATACGGTATTCCCGGATCGCCCCGTCTGGCTAGAGCGAGTAGATGGTCATGCGCACTGGGGCAATAGCGCAGCAATGGCGGTTTCTGAGCAGGACCTGAATGGCGACTGGCAGATCGACGGTGGCGAAATCGTGAGAGACGACAACGGCGAAGCAACGGGTGTTTTTATTGATAACGCAATCATGCCGATTCAAAGTAAGGTCCCCGCACCAACCACTGCAGAAGACTTAGAAGCACTTAAGCGAGCGCAGGCTTTAATGGCTGAGGTTGGTCTCACTGGTATGCACGATGCGGGTACATCTTTAGCAACATTCAACCTTCTTTCAGAAATGAACGCTAACGGTGAATTGAAAGTACGTGTGTACGCAATGGCCGACGGTAATTCCGACATGCTGGCTCACTTATGCGAGAACGGTACGGTGATTGACCCTGATGCGATGCTTACCGCGCGCTCGATCAAACTCTATAGCGACGGTGCACTGGGTTCTCGCGGAGCAGCACTCCTAGAGCCTTATTCTGACGATCCAGACAATTATGGACTGTTGATTGAAACAGAAGAGGTCCTAACTCAATACGCGGTCAAAGCGGCTGATTGCGGCCTGCAAGTGAACATTCATGCCATTGGTGATCGTGGCAATCGCAATACTTTAAACGCGCTAGCTGCGGCAGAACAGAGCAGCAATAGTGTTGGTCGTCCACGTAATGAGCACTCTCAGATCATTGAGAAGAGCGACTTTCAACGCTTTCAAGACTTAGGTGTGATTGCTTCTGTACAACCAACGCACGCCACCAGTGACATGTACTGGGCCGAAGACCGTGTAGGCCCAGATAGAATCAAAGGTGCTTACGCTTGGCAAACCATGGTGCAAATGGGCATTCCCCTCGCTTTGGGTTCAGACTTCCCTGTAGAACGAGCGCACCCGTTAGAAGGCTTTTATGCCGCTGTAACGCGCCAAGACAAACAGGCTTGGCCTGCGGAAGGTTGGTATCCTGAGGAGGTCCTATCGCGCGAACAGGCGCTGTATGGCTTTACTCTGGGCGCAGCGTATGCGGCGTTTCAAGAAGATCAGCTGGGGAGTATTGAAGTTGGTAAGGCGGCTGACTTTACGGTACTCGGAAAAGACATCATGACAATTCCAGCCGAAGAGATCCTCGATACCCCAATCAAAGCCACTTATGTGCAGGGTGAGGCGATCTATACGCAGTAAAAAAGCTAGACGAGCTCATTTGATAACCGTACAATTATCAAATGAGCTCGAACCCTAAAGCAAACCTAACAGCCAAATCAGGCCAACGAGGCGGCGCCAGGCAAGGTGCTGGTCGACCTAAGGGCAGTGGTAAATTCAAAGAAGCCACTAAACCAATTCGTGTACCAGTTGGCAGTATTCCGATTATTCAAGACTATCTCGCTCGGTACAATTCAAGAACTAGCGCTAAACCTAAAGCTGCTGTATCCGACGAAGTCGGCAACATAGTGGCTTTTGAGGCCGTAAGCGGTCACCTCGAGTTGCCTCTTCATTCATCCAAGGTGGCCGCGGGCAACCCATCGCCAGCTGAAGATCATGTTGATGATACGCTCGATCTCAACGACTACTTGGTCGAGCGTCCAGACTCAACCTATATGCTGAGAGTAGAAGGCGAGTCGATGCTTGATGCGGGTATTTTGCCGAACGATATTCTAATTGTTGATCGAGCGCTCGACGCAAGTCACAACAAAATTGTTATCGCGGCCGTCGACGGACAGCTTACGGTGAAACGACTTTTTTCGCGTGGCGGCATAATCAAACTGATTCCTGAAAATAAAAACTACCCCACCATCGAGCTTGAAGACGAAGCGCAATTGGTGATTTGGGGTGTAGTGATTGGCAGTATCAGAAAATTTCAAGCGCTATAAACAGCCGAGTATCAAACCATCGACTTTTCATCTAAGCGGCTGACGCCTTCTGCGGCAGAGTAGCTTTACTGGAGAGGATTAATACTCTTTATTGAGGCAAAAATATGATCCTACGCCGCATTACTCAACACGTTAAAGAGCAGAACTGGACAGCGGTTGTGCTGGATTTATTTATCGTAATTCTGGGTGTGTTTATTGGTATACAGGTGTCGAACTGGAACGAAGGCCGTGCCTTGCAATCCGCCGAACGAGTGTACCTTGATAGGCTAGCCATCAGCATCGAAGGCGAGGCACGGCGGATTACTTCAATTCGCAAAGAATGGCTGAATCAAATTGAAAGTTTAGAATACCTGGAACAATTCCTATTGGCCGAGCGAACCAGCAGCGATAGTGAATGGGACGTACTCAAAGAGCTCAACTTTAGGTCTGGGTGGACGCAGTTTTCACCCGACAGGACCACGTTCGACGAACTCGTGAGCTCAGGCCAACTCACGCTGATTCGCGATGCCGACTTACGTGCAGAAATACGCAACTATTACGGCGAACTGCGTGGTTTTGCTCCGTTCTTCAAATTTGAAAACCCCCTGCGGCAATTGATCAGGGAAAAGTTTCCGATAAGCTACCAGACATATCTTTGGCAAAGGTGTTTCTCGGCTGAGCGTTTGCAATCGGATCTCGATGGCAAAATCGAATGCGAACCGCTATCAGACCCGCAAGTAGTAAGCAAAACGGTTGATAGACTGAGACAGGATGAGCAAATAATTGAGGCGATGCGCTATTCGGTTTCAATCAGGCTGGTGGCTATTACCCTAGCCGATACAACGCAAGATATGGCGGTAGAGTTGAGCAAGAGCATTCGAGAAAGTACTCAGCTAAAAGCGGAATGACTCGTTAATGGAGCCGTTTGAGGATCCTCGCGAGCTATCCAGTAAGTTCGTTTAAACTCACATAGCGCCACTCGCCTTCGGCGAGTTGACCGAGCTTCAATTGTCCGATTCTAACGCGT
>CAZOIG010000326.1:0-7732 GCA_964579235.1 uncultured Gammaproteobacteria bacterium | reverse complement strand
GAGATAATTGCATAGTTCACTTTTTTAGTTAAAGCCTTCTTAAGCCGACACCGACGCCATCAAACCAAGCATCAACACATCTTTAATATTTGGATTCATACTAGTAGGTCAAAATCAGGTTCGCTAACACCGAATAGGGAGTACTGTCGCCGTATAAATCCTCAAAACCTTTGCTTGGATTGAGCACCGCTGCCGAGAGCCTGAATACGATGTTTTGGGTCGCCAATGGCCGCCAAATCAGTGCCGCTGATATATCTTGCCCAATATTTTTACTAATATTTGACTGGTTACGCGCAAGCTCTAAGGTTTCCACCTCATCAAACAACATATGATTGATATTGAACGATAAACGCGTTTGCGGAGTTAAGTCGAAGTCAGCTCCAACGCCAAACAGCGTTAGGCCTGGGTTGGTAAAGTTGGATTGGCCTGCCTCTTTAGACGAGCGCAAAGAAGGGATAATGGAATTACGGCCGTTCAAGGCAACGCGACCACCACCGATTAGAGGAACATTCTGGCGGATGAAGAATGCCGTATCCGCTCCTGCAAATTGAGGGTTTTCAAAAATCGCGTCGAAGCCCTCTTCTTTTTGATCAAAAGGATCGCTGTCTCCACTTGAGTGCAGAAACGACAACTTGGCTCTGATCCAATCGTAATCCCGAGAAAACTCTGCGGCGAAAAAATAGCCGCCAATGTCTGTAGGCTCATTCGTAAACACGCCGTTGCTGGCATCACCCAGCGCGTAGTAAGCCGAGAATGTCAGGTTGTTTCGACCGAAGTGGCCATCGCCATTCAAGCCTAAGTAAGTGACATCGTAATCGCGCCCTCGCTCGAAACCCAGAGAACTGGGTCTGGCAATAAACTGGTTTTCGTCGAAGTAAAAATCATCCGCCTCTCGATTTCGGTTGTGCACCACTGTCGCTTGAGAAATAAAACCTTTGCGTGGAAAGTCTTGCCAATAAAGGTTCGCGATAAAAATATCGTCTTCACGAGGTGTATCGGTAATATCGTTTAATCCACTATTGATCTCTTTTTCGAGTCGGCGAAACCACGCGAGATTGTATTGGAAGATATTGTTATTGCGCGTGCCAAACAGGCGTACACCAAGTTGGTTATCTTGAAATAAAAATCCCCTGAAATCAGTGCTAAATGGCTGCACACCCACACGCACGCTATCAAAGTCGTAGCGGTCTGAGACGTTGCGGATGTGGTAGTCGTAGAAGGCGCCTTGTATTCCCAAAAACCCTTCGGTACGAGTGTCGCCCTCTGCGGGGTCAGCTTTTAGCAATCCGACCTCATCAGCAACCGTATGATTTATGTTGAACACCGTAATGAGTCTGAACTCATGATCTGGTGGTCGAAAAACTGTATCACCGCGGTAGACCACGTTTTCGACAATCAAGTTTTGATTAATCAGGTACGTGTCACCTTTGGCAATCAAATCAAGCTGGCCCGCGTTCGCGGTACTGGCATTGCCAACGGGTAAGGGAAAATTGCGCGGCTCATAAACGGTATCGGATATGACGTTCAGATTATAAAACCACTCATCCCCCCAAACGGGCTTGTCACCTTTTAGCGGATTGTTATTGTTGTACGGATCCCAAAGGTTTTGTGGGTAGCCCAGTGATTCAACAATTCTCCAACGATCAGGAATCGGCACAGGGTCTGGCAAAGCACGCGCGTAGGGCGGCGCCAATCGATCAGAGTCACAGTCGTCTGGCGAATACACCAGTACGGGATAACTTGGGCGACGTCGAGGTCGCGATTGAGTCTCATCATCTGGAGCGCAAACATCACTCGGCGCTACTTCTTGTAAAGCTTCTGCTGCTGTTTGTGAATCGAGGGCTTGAGGTGTCGTTTCGTCTGCGTTAGCAAAAGCAGTCAATGACACCGCACCCATCGCTAGAGCAATCGCAGATCGCCGAAACAGCGCAAGATGGTTGTGGTTAGTCGAAGAATCAAAAAGCATAGTATTTATTATTGTTTTTGCGATGCAGTTGATTGGCTCACGGCTGTTTTCGAGCTCAAGGCTGTTTTCGGACTCAAGGCTGTTTGCGAGCTCACGGCTATTTACCAGCGCATGGGTTGGCAACTGTCGAATCTAAAAACGGTGCTTGCGGGCAATTTACGTAGCGTAACCGTACGCCTTGAGGAGCTAAAGTGTCAGCCCGAATTGAAGGGTCGGCATTGTTAATTGCGCCGCCCAATTCAAGCCCGGCGTTATGCAATCCTAGAAAGGAGATCATGTCATCTTGATCGATGCCATCACCTGATACGCCGATACCACCGATAAGTTTGCCGCCACGATAAATTGGCACACTACCTGGGAATATCTGTATGCCATTTTTTAAATTTGGAATACCCGTGCAACCCACCCCAGGGAGAGTGAGCCGATTGGCCACTAGATTAAGCTGTAAACCAACATTGAAAGGACTCCAAACACTTTCTGGAAAACTAAACGGGCCATTGGGATTTCCATTAATGCCATCGGGGTAAAAAGGTCGCGATAGATTACCGCCGGCGCGATCTGAGAACGCAATGCCATCGCCCAGCGCCGTCGGCAAACCAAACGATCGAACTGCATTGACGAAATGCGCATGGCCCGCATTAATCAAAATTTGACCCGCATCAGGGCGAGAGAAGAACGCCGCCGTACGGGCCTTCTGCAATGAAACGTCGGTGCCAAAGATTGGCGCATCCAACGATCGGGCGATCCCCAAAACCACACCGTTACTGTCTACTATAGAGATCGAGACACGGGCTGCTGATGCAGGTGGGTTGCGTATCTGTGCTCTGGATCTTGCGGCCAATCTAAGCGCATTACTAATCAGTACTCGTACTTCATTCTGGCTCAAACCGTTTACGTCGGTACCGGCTCTTGGTGCGAATCGGTCACCTAACACAAACGCAGGCACACCAAATTTTGCCGTTTCTACAAACCCTGATGCGCGACTGCCAAACGGTGTCCCAGACTTCATACGGCCACCTTCATAAAAGCCCGCAACCGGTATCAACCGTGAGCGGTTAACCGGTGCCGCGTTGGAGGTGCGCAAATCTCCCATATTCGCGTCAGAGTAGCGCACCAACTTTCCATCGACAGTAATCTGGCGCAATGCCGCTGGTGCGGGATAATTGCGTGTCGCAGCCAGTGCAATAATTTCATCAGGCTCTTTATCCAAGTCTGAAATTGAGTTATCTAGCGAGTACAGCCCGTCAGAAATAACACCAACACCGCCCACAACCTCTCGGCCTTTATACAAGGGAAAGCCACCTGGATCAGCCGACAAACCTAATGGTGATGCTTTTGGCCCTTGCGTGGTACCACTGCCGAGCGTCACATCAGAACACTGCAATTGACTGAACTGCACCCCAAACAAAGGGCCTGCAGGCTGGTTAAATTCACCCGGATTAAAATGCTCTTGCACGATTTGACTCGCCACTCGAGTACTAAAAGAATTTCCGCCACTGGATAAATAACTGCCGGTAATAGCTTTGGCGATAGCGGCAAAGGAGGCAGGCACGACCACTCCCTCCAAACCGTTGCCAGCGGGTATCCCGCGTTGCGACGACACGGTTACATTAACCGCAGTGCCTGGCATTTGATATACCGCTAACACGTTGCCTGGTCGGTCAACGACTGCGATCGTCGCTGGCGTCCCGCGAGCATTCGCTTCGCTGATGGCGTGTCCAAGAACTCGGGCTACATCAGCTTGAGTCAGCGTGGCTTGCGCCGCTACCGAAGCACTACCAAGCATCAACAGAGCAATACTTGTACTAAGAACACGCACTGCATGGGTCGAACGCCTCAGCCAGTATTGGCTCTGGCTGCTTATAGATTTTTCATGATTTAAACTTTTCATAATATCCACTGACTCTTTGAAAATTGGGCCAACCTTACTTTTGCTCTAGTGCTGCTGCGTGGGTGCGAATGGCCGCTTTGTATGCAGAGCTGATGTTTAAGTTAGCCTGCCAATCACTCTGCGTTGGCAGATGAAACTGATGGCAGCTGATGCATTGACTCGGGACCTTGTTCTCACTTGCTTTAGACCCGGTGTGACACGACTCGCAAACCGCTAAGTCAGGCATCAATACGTCGGCACTGACCTCTGACTCGGCAGCCTCATGACAAACAGAGCATTCTGATGTTCGATGACTAAAATGACTGAACTCCGATTTAGGCATCCAATCTTTGGTGAGCTTGATGGGCTCAACCTGCCACTTAGAGAGATGTTCGCTACTCTCATCGACCGTCACTTCGTGACATGTCTTACAGGTCGTATTCTCAAATATCTCTTGCGCAACGCTGTTGGCTTTGCCCCAAGGACTATCCAAATTAAGCGCTTGTTGCGCCCGAGCGGCCACGCTCTTGCCTGGGCGTCTAAGTTTGAACTCACGCACCTCAGCGGGGGTTGGGTTGCGGCCCAAGCTGTTACGCAGGAATTGGCGAGAGTAGTACTCTTCCAGTGCCAACATCACCGTATCAGCGTCTGCATGGGGCACCTCACGTTCAGGGTCGGCTGAATCAAATACGAGGCTATGACAGTCACTGCAGTGGCTCTCCATTGAAATAGGCTGCATCAACTTGCCCGCATCGTCATTGACATGACAACTATTGCAGGCCAACACCTGCTGCCCACTCGGTGAATCAATTCCCTCTGGGTCCATATGAACCTTATGCGGAAATGTAAGATTAGACGACTCCTGTGGCATCTTGTTCAGCGCGATTCGCTGAATCTCCCACTGGGTATCCTGTAATTTGCCACTCGGCACAAGCATGCTGATCTTGAAATCTGGATGAGGCGCAGCGCTGTATTCCGCCATTCTGCGGCCGAAGCTGTCTACGTCACTTAGTTCTGTCACGACAGCCCCACTGGCAGACATATCAGCGTGGCAGTCCACGCACAAAGCGTCGTTGCGACTTACAATATTGCTTGGCTCATCGTGTTCAATATGACAACTCGCGCACCGCGAGCCATCCAATATTGAGCTGTCGTGCACCGTGGTATCAAAGTGATGATTGGTATCGCTGTGGCAAGTAAGACAGGTGTCATCTTGAACCACTTCAAACGCATTGACGTGACAAGCTTCACAGTTCTCGTTCAGCTCTGGAATCTGGTGGGCGGCCGACAAATGCCCGGATGTCCAAACATTGTCAGAGGGCAGTGGAGAATCACGTAGTAACTTAGCAGTGTCATCACTGATCAGGCTAAGCATTGGGACAATTAGAAAAAGCGCCAAGACAATAACGAACAATAGCCACGACCACAGACGTTTACTAAAGCCCGCATCGTCCAATGATAATTTATATTTTTCTTGTTTTTGTTCGTTCACGTTTTATTGCCCAATACCGCTAAGCTAGTGTTTGCTTTGCACACGCCAAAATTTGTACAGTTAGATCGGCATTTCTCAGCCGCCTCAATAAATAAACTATTCCCAAGAGCACTCACCAGTAAAAGAACACGACGATGACGTGAGTGATCAGTGCCGCCAGCAAAGCAAACGACAGTGGTACGTGCACATACAACCATATCTTTAGCAGTGCACGTATTTGTACGTCACGACGAACTCGACGTAATAAGGTCTGCTTGGTCGAGAAATTGAACAACAAGCTTTGCGTGCGACCTGCCTCACTGCCACCACTCAGGCGAGATAAACTATTCGCCAAAGTGTTAATAACTAGGGCTTGGTCCTTGTTGGATTCTTGCTTTTCGACCGCGTTGTCGCTCATCGCTACTGGCACAGACACCACTGAAGCGTCTTTTGCGGTGAGTTGCTGCCAAACAGAACCGCCCAGATGGCAACCCTCGATGGCGCTCTCAACCAAGGCTTTAAGCGGGCCGGGCTCTACTTCGCTCAGGCTGCTCTCGTCAATTTTGTTAATTTTTTCGAGCAAGCCTTCGAGCTTATCGCCAGCTCGGTTAGTGCTCATTACGCTGGGGTAGTGCAAGTAAACAGTTATGCCAAAAAAACCACTCACGATAACAATCACCATGAGCACATAAGCCAGAGTGTGAACGTTTAGCCCAAATTGAAAGCCACCGTGTAATGTGGCGACAAACAAAAGAGCGGTGCCCAGATAAACGTGCGCCGAGGTCCAACCCTGTACAGACCCCACATTAGAATTGTAACTGCGCTTTCGAACACCCAAGAACATCAACCAAATGATCAGCAGCGCTCCAATTGTGCCTAAGGTGTAGCCCAGCCAGGTTCCGCCATTCGGGCTGCCGTCGGGCTGATGCCACCAATAGGCGAGTATCGACGCGCCGGTTAATAGCAATGCGACCCACAAATATTTAGCTCGATTGAAATTAAGAATTGACTGATACATAAAATGGTCGACCTAACTGTTAAAGCGGCTGCCAACCAGCTCGACAAAATCTTTGGGGTTTAGACGCATTGCTGCCCCAGTTGGGCAAGAGCGAACGCAAGCTGGCCCACCAGCATTATCTTTACACGCATCACACTTAACGGCTTTTTTAATACTGGCCTGATCCGAATACTCTTTACCGCCTGGCCCGGGACCTTTGCCAGTCATTAACCAATGCAACAAGCCCGGTTTGGCATCAGGTGTTTTTTCTAGAGAAATAACGTCGTATGGGCAATTGGTGACGCAGTTACCGCAGCCAATACAGGTTTCTTGATTGATAAAGACTTCTCCATCTGGCGCACGATGAATCGCATCTGGCGGGCAGTCCTTCATGCAATGCGGATGCTCGCAATGTCGACACGATATGGGCACATGGATGTTGGCAAACGATGCGCCGGCTTCACGATTGAGCCTGGAGTTACCATCGTGGGTCTCGGCACAGGCTTTTTCACAGTTATCGCAGCCCACGCACAAGGACTCGTCAATGAGTAAAACATCGGTACCCTCGCCTAAGCCCTCGCTCATCAGAAAGGACATGAGCTCACCACCTTTAGGCTGAGCTTCCATACTGGCTTCAACCTTTAAACGGTCTCGCACATAAGATTGGACCTGTGTACGCATATGCGGGTCTTTACTCAGCAAGCTCAAAAAGCTTTCTTTGCTCAGGCACATGGTTTCGGTGCGCACATTGGCTCTTACAGTATCTGTGCGAACACCATCACCGAGCGCGCTGGACTCTCCAAAGTACTGACCCACAGGCATATACGAGGTGATCACTTCCTTGCCATTTGACTGCTTGACCGAAGTCACCGAGCCCACCCTGATAAGATGGACTTCGTCACCCTGCTCACCTTCTGTGTAAATGTCTTGGTGCGCATCAAACAGTCGAAGCTCGGTATTCTGGACCACTTCTGAGAGCTCTGAGTGCGCAATATTTGGGGTGAATTTGGTGTGCAGCGCGCGCAATATAAAGGCCTCGTCGAGCACTCGTTTTACCGACTCAACCGAGTTGACCAGCTTTACCATGCTCCGCCGCGGAGTCTCTACACCGATGCAGTCCTCCCCAGCGTAAACAGTCGCTGTGCGACGACGGCCAGAAATAAGGCTTTGCTCGCCAAAAAAGTCACCTTTATGAAAGTGGAACTCTCCCACCCCAGGCAACTTCACGTAGGCATTTCCTTGCACTACCACAAAAAATGAATCTGTAAACTCACCCTTGACGCAGAGTTCATCGCCCACGGCTCGGTATTGAACCTTGCTGTCTAAAATGAATTCTCTAAAGTTAAGCGGGTTAATACCGTTGTATATAGGCGCCGACGACTGCAAGAATTCCAAGGTCTCATCGACCGTCATATCGAACGGCAGGCC
>CAZOIG010000325.1:0-8326 GCA_964579235.1 uncultured Gammaproteobacteria bacterium | reverse complement strand
ACACTGATTTGTTGCAAGACCGTAATTGGCAAGGGCTCGCCCAATAAAGAAGGCAGTGAAAGTTGCCACGGCGCACCTTTAGGTGACGACGAGTTGACCCTCGTGCGAGAGCAGTTGAATTGGTCAAGTGAACGCTTCCATGTGCCAGCCGATGTCTATTCGGCGTGGGATGCGAAAGAGTCAGGTAAAGCCAAGCAAGCACAATGGCACTCGGTCTTTAGCGCGTATCAGGCGGCTAACCCTGAGCTTGCTGCCGAGTTCGAGCGAAGAATGCAGGGCCGCTTACCAGAGAACTGGGAAGCGGACACAGCGCAAATTATTGCTAAAACAGATGCCGCAAAGCCAAACTTAGCGACTCGCAAATCCAGTTTGAACGCGCTCAATGAATTTGGCCCATTGATGCAAGAAATGATCGGAGGCTCGGCTGATTTAGCAGGGTCAAATTACACCATTTGGTCTGGCTCAGAAGGCATTAGCCGAACTGATGCTGGCGGTAATTACTTGTACTTCGGAGTAAGAGAATTTGCCATGGCGGCAATCTGCAATGGTCTTTCACTATACGGTGGTTTGAAGCCCTATGCCGGTACGTTCTTGGTTTTTTCTGACTATATGCGTAATGGTATGCGTATGTCAGCATTGATGCGCCAGCCAGTCACCTATGTATTGACCCACGATTCAATTGGCTTGGGTGAAGACGGGCCAACGCATCAACCGGTTGAACATTGTGCAAGCTTGCGCCTTATTCCTAATATGAGTTTGTGGCGCCCCTGTGATGCAGTCGAATCAATGGTGGCATGGAAGCTCGCGCTTCAGTCAGAGGATAAGCCACACAGTCTGGTTTTTTCTCGCCAGAACTTGCCGCATCAAGACCGCACGTCGGAGCAGATCGCTAACATCGAGCGAGGCGCTTATATTCTGCGTGACAGCCAACAAGCACCAACCGTTATTCTAATCGCAACCGGTTCTGAGGTTGCCTTAGCGATGGATTCGGTAGCGGCCCTAGAGGCGAATGGAGAGCATGTGAGAGTTGTTTCTATGCCAAGCACTGACGCATTTGATGCACAAGACGCCGACTATAAAGACAGTGTTCTTCCGCTGAGTTGTGAGCGTCGCGTTGCATTAGAGGCTGGCAGCAGCGATTACTGGCTAAAGTATGTTGGATTGCGAGGAGCGGTAGTTGGCATGACGACGTTTGGTGAGTCCGCACCCGCTGATCAACTATTTGAGCACTTCGGCTTTACTGTAGACAATGTTGTGAACACTGTTGCAGGTTTGAGCTAAGCCAGTTTCAGCTCGTTTAGTTTGATTTAACGGCTTACGATCGGATATCGACAATGACAATTATTAGAATGCAGGATTTGGACCTTGCGGGTCAAAGAGTATTAATCAGGCAAGACCTCAACGTGCCAATGCTGGACGGCAAGGTCAGTAATGATGCGCGAATAGTCGCATCGCTCCCAACCCTCAAAGCTGCCTTGCAAGCCGGCGCTAAGGTGATGGTCATGTCTCACCTAGGCCGCCCCACTGAAGGTCAGTTTGAAGCGCAATATTCGCTTGCTCCGGTTGCAGATAGTCTTGCGGAACACCTTCAAGTTCCTGTCCGGCTAGCGTCGGATTGGCTAAGTGGTGTAGATGTTAGCGAGGGTGAAATCGTATTGTGCGAAAACGTACGTTTTAACTCTGGTGAGAATGCCAACGATTCGGAGCTGGCTAAAACGATGGCGGCGCTTTGCGATGTCTTTGTTATGGACGCTTTTGGTACCGCGCATCGAGCACAAGCTTCGACTCAAGGCGTTGCCGCATTTGCCCCAATTGCTTGCGCCGGTCCGCTTTTGGTAAACGAGCTGGACGCCCTGGGTAAGGCCTTAGACGCACCGGCCAGACCCGTTGTCGCCATTGTGGGCGGCTCTAAAGTCTCTACCAAGCTAACCGTTTTAGAAGCCTTGAGCCAGCAAGTAGATCAGCTGATCGTTGGCGGTGGTATAGCGAACACATTTATTGCCGCAGCAGGCCACTCGGTTGGTCAATCTCTTCACGAAGCGGATCTGATTAATGAAGCTAACCGTTTGTCCGCGTCGGCGATTGCAAATGGTGGCGTAATTCCGGTGCCGACTGATGTTGTCTGCGCTAAAGAGTTTTCTGCGAGCGCACCCGCCTCGCTGGTAAGCGTTGATGGGGTTGACGACGACCAGATGATTTTAGATATTGGTCCTGAAACAGCTGCCGCCTTAGCAGAGTTGCTTGAAGGAGCAGGCACTATTGTTTGGAATGGCCCAGTTGGAGTTTTCGAATTCCCAGCGTTCGCGCAAGGTACCGAAGTTATTGCTAAAGCAGTCGCAAAGTCTAAAGCCTTCTCGATTGCTGGCGGTGGCGATACGGTTGCGGCAATCGAGCAATTCGGTGTTCAAGACGATATTTCTTACATCTCTACCGGCGGTGGCGCGTTCCTAGAGTTTCTTGAAGGTAAACAGTTGCCTGCCGTAGCAATCCTAGAGCAGAGAGCTGCCGAGAACCAAGCTGGTTAATGTGCTTGGCGCGCCGGGCCTAGCGCCGATTTTTGATTCTAATGTTCGAGTATTAGTTCTAGGCTCTATGCCTGGGCGTGAATCACTGCGGCAACAACAGTATTACGCCCACCCACGCAATGCGTTTTGGTCGATAATAGAAAGTCGTTCCAAAGGGAGTGACTCCGTGGGGCAGCTCGCGAGTTCCATTGCAGATTACCGGGTTAGGGTTCAGGCATTATTAGAGCTTAAACTAGCAGTTTGGGACGTGCTCGCCAACTGTGAACGACCAGGCAGTTTGGATAGCAGCATTGTTCGGGGTTCTGAAACATATAACCCTTTACCAGAATTGGTTGGAAGACTACCCGATCTGCGCGCCATTTTGTTTAATGGACAAAAGGCGCACACTCTATTTGAAAGAAATTTTAGAGCGTATAGAGAGCAAAGCAGTTTAGACTTTAAAACTATGCCATCGACCAGCCCGGCTTACGCGGCGATGCCGAAAACGGAGAAAATTGATTATTGGAATGCGGTGCTCGACCTTTACCTGCATTCACATAATTGACGAAGCAATGACCACAGAATCGAACTTAGCTTTTTGGGAAGTAAAATCGCTACAAGACATGACGCATGCTGAGTGGGAGTCTTTGTGCGATGGTTGTGCCAAGTGTTGTTTGGTGCAACTTGAAGATGAAGACACCTCTCAATTAGTCTTCACGGATGTGGCGTGCGACCTATTGGATGCGGGCACCTGTCGCTGTACTGATTACCCGAATCGCAGTACTCGAGTGCCTGAGTGCATGACGCTCACTCCTGAAAATGTTAAGGAGGCAGCCGAGTTTGCTCCACCAACTTGCGCGTATCGTTTGTTGGCAATTGGAGAGTCACTTCCTGATTGGCACCCATTAGTTCAACAGAACCCGCAATCGACAATTGAATCGGGCAACTCTGTAGCAAAAAGAGTCCGGTTTTTGCGAGATGTTGACCCTGATCGCTTGGAAGATTATGCGGTTGATTGGCCAGCAGCTGAAAATTAGAAAAAGCAATCCAATCACTGGTCTTTACGAGTAAGTCATTGAGTTGCCGCCCAGTCTATATTGAAGTATTGTTGAGCTTGGACATCACAACGAATCGTAAGAGGGTAACGTGACTTTGACGAGATGGTATTGCTTGGGCCTGATTGGGAGCCTGCTTCTTCTAGCGGTTGCTTATTTTTATTTCCAGCTAGAGTTAGGGTTAGCACCCTGTCCGCTGTGTTTGGTACAACGCGCTGCATTGATCGGAGTCGCTGGATTCTGTTTGCTGGGTTTGCTTTTCAGACCGAAGCGAATCGGTACGAAAATAATCGCTTTCGGCGTCACCCTTTCCTCTTTATTCGGCTTGGCAATCGCCGGCCGTCAAGTCTGGTTGCAAAGCTTACCCGCCGATCAAGTTCCTGAGTGTGGCCCCGATCTAGCATTTATGATGGAAGCTTTTCCTTTCATGGAAATGGTAACCACGGTTTTATCTGGTAGCGGGGAATGCGCGGAAGTGCAATGGATGTTTCTTGGCTTAAGCATGCCCGCTTGGATGGTCGTGATATTCCTAGTGATGACCATTATCAGTTTCAAACTCTTATTTAAGCGCGAGAGAAACTATTTTTCAGGTTCGTTTGGTCGTTAGTATTTTATTGACGACCATCAACTGTGCTTGGGTAGGGCGCTAGTAAAAAGCAAGACTCTGTTAAACAGAGCATAAGACACTACAACTATGCCAAAGAATACCTTTTCTACTCAGGACGTTGTTCGCAACGTTGTTACCCGACCTCAGATTTTTTCCAGATCGATTAAGCCAATATCAAGGCGTCTAATATTGAGTGTTTTAGCGCCTCGTTCCATACCCACGGCCATGCGCTCTCGTGTTTCAGTTGCGCTTATCTGTGCCGGCCTAAGCCTTGTTGGTATGGGCAGTGCCACCGCCCAACAGGTCGCTATACTTGATACAGGGGTTGATCCAGATGCGGGTCTCAATATCCAAGGCGGCTTCAATTATTTTTTGAACACCCCTGATACCACCGATGTGTCGGTGATTGACGAGAGAACAGGTGAAGGACACGGGACCACTTCAGCGCGTTTAGTAGCGGAATCTTTTTCGGGAGCTATTGTTCCCTACATCGTAACCGATGGTATCGGTGAAACCGACGAACAACAGTCGATGATAGCCCGTGACAGCGCCTTATCGGATATTTTAGGTAAAGACCCCATCAGTGTCGTAGGGATAACCTGGGGAACTGCGGGTGTTACCGGTACGTCTGCCGCGTTGCTCCCTTCTTTGTCAGAAGCGGGTAAAGTCGTGGCTATCGCCGCGGGCAATGCTGGCGCTAATCAACCGAACAATCTGGCTACGGCGAGCTTCAATCTTCCTGGCGTGATTATCGTTGGTGCAAGTGATTTTGATGGTGAGATTCTATCGTTCTCCAATCGGGCGGGAACAGCACAGAATCGCTTCGTAACAGGGATTGGTATTCCGGATCCAGACTCATTGAATCCAGGCGGCACATCATGGGCGACTGCACGCATTGCGGGTATTGCTGGTGCGGTGTTATCTCAAAATCCTGCATTGAGTGCGCAGGAAGTAGCCGACGTTATTTTTCTTTCTGCGATTGACCGCGGCGAGTTGGGGACCGACGAAGTGTATGGTCGAGGCGTTATTTTGAGCGCCGAACAGGTTCTGAACAATGTAATTGGCCCCGTTACTGTGCCGACTACGCCAGATCAAAATGGTAGTGGTGGCAGCGGCGGCGGTGGCGGTGGCGGTGCAGGATTACTGCTTGGTGGGGCGCTGGCTGGCGCTCTTTTGCTGGCACGCAGACCGTCTGAAAAGTTAGAAAAGACTCTTGTGTTGGACTCCTACGGTCGAACTTTTGAAATAGATTTAGGGCGTCATGTTGCAATCGAGGACGAATCCCTCGATCTGGATATGTTTTTTAACGCGCTGACCCAAACCAGTGTTAATCAGTCTGTCTACTTGCCTGCGTTGAAAACGGAGGTGGGCGTATCCGCTTTGGGTAATCAAAATGATCCTCGCGATCTAATTGCATACTTCGCGGCGCCAGATGACCGAGTCATTAACGATGGGCGTATGCAATACTCCTTTGCGTTGGCGAGCAAATTGTCTGAAAACGTGAGCCTTTCAATGGGGCATCGCGTAGACCCTAATCTCTATTTTGGTGGTTTCAGAAATTTGTCGGATAACGACCAACTCGGGCGAGCGTCCTTTTTGAGCGGCGAGTCATTTGGATCATTGCTGAGTGGGTTCAGCCCGCAAGCCAATTCAATCGGACTGGAGTATCAACAGCACGACAGCGTGCTTGGTCAAACGATCACTGACTCTGGTTTTAAGGCCAGCATGGGCTTGGTCTCAGTTAATGAGTCTGAGCGCTTTGGTAAGGAGTCGTTCTCTAGCATTTTTGAAGGTGGTTACGAGTTTGCCGATCATGGCGGTCTGAGTCTGCAGTTTGGACAGATTCAAGAGCAAGGCACGCTGTTCGGTGGCGCGGCCGGTGGTATTTTTGGTGTGGATCAGGCGACGACTTATGCGGTCAGTCTGAACGGTCATATCGAGTTCTCGGCTAACACGAGCTTAGTCGCTACTTACGGTGTTGGTCGGACCCGAGTAAATGCCGAACGTGAAAGCTTACTGGGTGATTTTTCTTCGCTTAATAGTGATTGGTATAGCGTAGGGTTGGTCACCAACAATATTTGGTCCTATCGAGACCAATTGGGTGTCTCAGTATCGCAGCCACTCAAAATAACCTCAGGTTCGTTGACTTACTCAATTCCTGTCGAGCGCAACCAATTTGGCGATATCGCCTTTGATGCAGAACGAGTAAATCTCGGCGAGACGAATTCCACCGAGCAACGTTTTGAGGCGTACTATCGCAATCGAGTTGATGAGAAGTTGGAGCTCGGTGCATTCCTAACGTTTCGCGATGACCCCAACCATATTCAAGAGGCGGGCGATCAGCTAACCCTGATGTTTACTTTACGCTACCAGCCCTAGCGCTCGCTCAGCGTCGAATCAAACCCAGTTCCTGATCTGATTCTACAATCGGCCTTTGGGCGCTTTGAGGGATTAGCTCTAGTTTTGGGTTTCTAGGCTCAGTATACTCTGCGGCTTGACGATTTCGGTTGCCCAAATAAGCTGAACGTAAACCGATTTAACTAAAAGAGTAGTTCTGTGTTCCTTTACGATACTGAGTCTAAAACTAAGCGAGAGTTCATTCCGTCTGATCCGAACAACGTCACTATGTACGTGTGTGGGCCAACGGTATACAGCTATGCGCACATTGGTAACGCACGGCCCGCAGTAGTATTCGATATTCTTGCACGAGTCTTACGGGCGCAGTTTCCGAGTGTCACATACGCCCGCAATATCACCGATATTGACGACAAGATTAATGCCGCCGCAGCGAGCGAAGGCGTTGGTATCGATGTGATCTCAGAACGTTTTACGCAGGCTTACCATGATGACTTGCACGCGCTTGGCGTACTGCCAACCGATGTTGAGCCGAAGGTTACCGAGCACATCGCCGAAATTCACGAGCTGATCGAATCCTTGATCGAGCAGGGTTTTGCCTATGAGGCAGAGGGGCATGTTTTATTCAGCGTTGAGTCGTTTGACGATTATGGCGCTTTAAGTAAGCGCGACCCAGAAGAATTGATCGCAGGTGCTCGAGTCGATGTGGCGCCTTATAAACGCAGCGCAGGTGACTTTGTGTTGTGGAAGCCATCTTCCGACGATCAGCCAGGCTGGGACTCGCCTTGGGGACGTGGACGGCCGGGTTGGCATATTGAATGTTCTGCAATGAGTGCAAAACATCTGGGCAAAACCATTGATATTCATGGCGGTGGTCATGATCTGATTTTCCCGCATCACGAGAACGAGCGTGCTCAAAGTGCCTGCGCGCATGGTGAAACCTACGTCCGGTATTGGCTGCACAACGGCTTTGTAAATGTTGACCACGAAAAAATGTCGAAATCGATTGGCAATGTGCTGTTAGTTAAAGACCTACTGAGCAGAGCGCGTGGCGAGGCCATTCGTTATGTGCTGATGTCAGCGCATTATCGTGCCCCATTAGACTGGAACGATGATGTGTTGGCTCAAGCAGAAAGCAGCTTAGATCGGCTTTATGGAGCTCTTCGGCAACTTTCTGATGCTGATGTGAAAGCAGATCCAGCTTTGATTCCAGAGGGTTTTAAGGCGGCTATGTTGGACGACTTAAACACGCCTAAAGCTTTAGCCGAGTTGTTTGCGCTTGCTAAACGCGCCAATACCTCGCAAGACAGCAATGAACGTGCGCAAATCAAAGCCGCGATGTTGGCATGTGGTGAGTGGCTAGGAATACTGCATTCAGACCCAGAGCAGTGGTTTCAAGGTGATACACAAAGCTCTGATATCGATGAGGCTACAATTGAATCATTAATTGAGCAGCGCAATCTTGCCAAGTCAAATAAAGACTGGCCAACCGCTGATCGAATCAGAGATGAAATCACGGCCATGGGCGTTGTATTGGAAGACAGCGCAACCGGCACTAAATGGAAGTTGGATCGCTAGAGCATGAGCACGATTAAACAAATTCAGGAAGAGTTGGTCGAAGAATTTGAACTCTTTGACGACTGGATGTCGCGTTACGAACACGTGATTGATTTAGGCAGAGGCTTGCCCGATTTTCCCGAGGAGTGGAAAACTGAAGAAAACAAAATTCGAGGCTGTCAATCGCAAGTTTGGTTGAACATGCAGTACGAAAATGGTGTTTTGCATATTGATGGAGCCAGTGACGC
>CAZOIG010000324.1:0-3278 GCA_964579235.1 uncultured Gammaproteobacteria bacterium | reverse complement strand
CCTATACGACACCGTGCTACACGAGATTGGTCATGGCATAGGTTTTTTAAGTTTGGTCAATAGTTCGACTGGTGTGAAATTTTCGAACTTAGACGATGCCTACATGCGATATCTGGTCGATAACTCTACTGGCGTCGCTTGGCCAAACATGACTAACGCGCAACGTGTTGCGTCGGCAATCGACACTGGAGATCTTGTTTGGAATGGTCCCAATGCGAATAGCAATTCAAGCCATTTATCGGCTGGCAAGGTGGGCGGCCGCATTAGGATGTATGCCCCTAATCCATTGCGACAGGGCTCGTCGGTTTCACACTGGGATACCGCGCTTGTCCCCGATGAATTAATGGAGCCGTTTGCAACCAATACCTCAGACGATACTTCAACGATTCAGCTTCTTAAAGACATCGGTTGGCAAATCGTCGAAGGCCCCGGAGAGATAGGATTTGCGTCTGCAGGCTACAGGGTTGCTGAAAACTTTTCTCCCGCAAGAGTCACCTTGCGCAGGGTCGGTGGTAGTGCAGGCGCTGCATCGGTCAACGTGTCCACTACCGATGGAACTGCCACAGCTGGTTTAGACTATACGGCGACCAATCAAGTTGTAAGTTGGGCCGATGGGGATTCCGCGACCAAGACTGTTTTTATTGCTGTCGAGGACGATGGAATCGAAGAGCTTGGCGGTGAAGTATTTACCGTGGCTATTAGCAACTTAGTGGGTGACGCTACGGTTGGCAGGACGTCGGCCAATGTGCAAATTCTAGATCCAGATACTGATGATTTTCTTTTGAGTGTCATCCCAGCTATCCTCGCAGCAACCAGCCAGCCCGATGAACCAGCCGCTCCACCACCAACGGTAAACCCACTTTGGAGTGTTGCTAATGATGTTTGTTGTCCGACATCAGCTGCCAACTTTACCGTAGCCAGAGGATCTGATCGAAGAAACTCAGTGAGCCCGTCCTGCAATGCACAGTCAGCGCAAAGTAGCGAAGCTGGCGCTGCGGTCGGAGCCAATAGTTTCAGTTATTCAATGACTGCGTCGGGATGTGGCACAGTCAATGGTAGCTTTTCGACAACCTTTAGAGAGTCTACGCGCTATCTCTTTGTCGCGGTGCTCGATGGCGGCAATATTGGCGTAGATTTGTACTCTCAGCCGTTTAGAGTGGCTAGCACTGGCAATGAGGTTGATTTGGACGCTGAACAAAACCTTGAGGAGATGACTCTGGAAGAGAGTATTAGCATTCCCCTTGCGGATGATCATTCTTATCAATCTAAATCGACTGATTACCAATCGCTGGATTAAACCAAGTTTGCTTGATTGATCGCCTTTTGAGCTCAGGCATCACCTAAAACGTGATGCCTGACTGCGGTGGGTCAAAGCCAGCTTTGATACGATTGGGGTCGGCCAACCGCCATAAACGTCTTTATCTTTGCGATGTCAGTGGAGTCGTGACTGCTGCGCTGCGGCCAGTTTGATCATAGCCACTAATTCCAAAGGATTATCTTCCTGTATGAAGTGATTACCTTTTGGGATTACCCTATGCGCTTGGCCTTGCGCGCCTGGCACCTTTTTTTGCCACACTTTATCCATGCCTTTGGTAACAGGGTCGGAATCGCTAAAGGCTGTGAGGAACGGTTTTTCCCACTTTTCAAACACCTCTCGCATCACCACTGCGTTTTGACGCAATTGAGAGGGCACCATAGATGGGAATTTTCGAATAGCCGCCATATAGCTTTCGTCTGGGAACGGTGCACTGTACGCATCAAGTTCAGCTTGGGTCAGTACGGATGTGGTAGAGCTCTGGAAGAGCGTATCCAAATCAAAGTGTGGTGTTGACTTAGCCCATGCTACCCAGCGGGTAAAACGGAAGCCTTTGCCTTCTTCAGCGACCGTCTCGGGTTTGCCTTCGCGCCATACTGCGAGTTTGAAAAGAGGGTAGCCCAATAAGCCTTTTAGACCATTTGCATAGGGTAGGCCGGTGTTGGAGATAACCACCGAGCTAAAACGGTCTTGCTCGTTAGCAACCACGCGCAAGCCAATTAGGCCGCCCCAGTCTTGCCCAAAGAATACTGTATTGCTGAGATCGAGCTGCTTAACCAGTTCGGTCATCGTGTCGATATGCATTTGGTAGTTATGTGACTTTTGGTCAAGGGGCTTTTCGGACTTACCGAAGCCAATTAGGTCAGGCGCGATCACCCTAAAACCGGCATCGGTCAGCGGTTTAACCATCTTACGATATAAAAAGCTCCAAGAAGGCTGCCCGTGCATGAGTAACACCGTTGGCGCATTCTTGTCGCCCTCATCAAGGTAGTGGCATCGATACCCTAAAACGTCTTGATAGTTTGGTTCAAAGGGGTATTCAGGGATATTGCTGAAGCGTTCTTCCGGCGTTTGCTTGCTGGCACCGCGCTGCCAACGCGTTGGGGCTTGGCCCAACAGCACGTAAATTATGAAAGCATCAATGGCAACAAACAGAGTAATCGCAAGAATTTTGATCATGGAAATAAGCGCGCAGAGCAGCGAGGTACGTTTTACGAGTTAAAACTATAGCACCCAAGTCCAGCATTAAGCCATCCATGTGGCTGGTTAACAGAGCACTGTTTGGAAAAAGGCTACATGTTGAGCTTGGCAAAGTGCTTCTCTATACTCTTCGCTCACTTGAATAAACTACCTAACAAAATTTATGTCTACTTCTCTGTTTGATCTCTCAGGAAAAACCGCGCTGGTGACAGGCGCTAGTCGTGGTATCGGTGAGGCCATTGCAAAGCTGTTCGCAGAACAGGGTGCTCACGTTATTGTTTCAAGCCGTCGCGTTGATGATTGTGCAAGCGTGGTTGCTGAGATTCAGTCGGCTGGTGGTTCGGCCGAGGCCTTGGCCTGCAATATTGGCAATATGGACGACATTGATGCGGCGTTTGCAAGCATTAAAGCCAAGCATAAGAAGCTCGATATCCTGATCAATAACGCGGCTGCCAATCCATACTTCGGCCATATTTTAGATACCGATTTAGGCGCGTTTAATAAAACAGTGGACGTGAATATTCGTGGCTATTTCTTTATGAGTACTGCGGCGGGCAAGCTAATGCGCGATCAAGGAGGCGGTGTGATTGTTAACACCGCATCCATCAATGGACTAATTCCTGGCCCTGCTCAAGGTATCTATTCGATCACGAAGGCGGCAGTGATCAATATGACAAAGGCGTTCGCGAAGGAGTGCGCGCAATACAATATTCGTGTTAACGCGCTATTGCCGGGCTTAACCAAAACCAAATTCGCGGGCGCT
>CAZOIG010000323.1:0-2164 GCA_964579235.1 uncultured Gammaproteobacteria bacterium | reverse complement strand
TAGCGAGCCGAACTTAACTGTCGGCAGGATGGTTAACTCCGTCGAGAGTTGGTATTGCGGGTATTGTTAGTGGGTTAATCCCATCCAAGCAAGCCACATTGACCCCATACTGCGTTGGATTCGACCTTCGTTGATGGTGCGTATAGATCCCGCACTTTGAGCAAAAATAGTGCTTCGCTGTCTTGGTATTAAACTGATACAGCGTTAGGACATTTTCACCTTTTAGAATAGATATGTCTGCTAAAGGCACTGAGGCCACAATAGCACCACGTCTACGACACATTGAGCAGTCACAGCGGCGAAGGTCAACCAAACCATCGGGCAAGCTTATCTCTAGTTCTACCGAGCCACAGTGGCAGTGTGCTCTATGCAGAGGTTCAATTTTGACACCATCTATTTCCTTCAGATTCATGATTTCACCATGATTTTGTCTATTGATGCATTGCCAAACAATTATCCCAAAAAGCGCCCGCCTTGATCAGACTTATAAAATGATGGGGGCTCAAACTACTCACCAAGCTCGATTCGAATAAACTTCATTAACCGGCGGACGGCACGAGATGCGAAGGCCAGTGGTAAGAACCGGCCTGCCGCCACTCCATTGATGTGTGCAAAGTGTGCGCTAATTCTGGTTAACCACTGACGAGAATCAAAAACAACAGTCCCTCAACCACGTCGAAGATCGACAATCCGAATTTCTTGGCAACCGTAATAGAGCTAGGCCTCGCGGCTTTCCATTAGATCGGTCACCACGCTCGGGTCAGCTAATGTACTGGTGTCGCCTAGCTGTTCAAACTCGTTTTCGGCGATTTTGCGCAAAATTCGACGCATGATTTTGCCTGATCGAGTTTTAGGCAAGCCCGGTGCCCAATGAATCACGTCTGGCGTGGCAACTGGGCCAATCTCCTGGCGCACGTGAGTTACAAGCTCTTTCTTGAGTGCATCTGTGTATTCCTGCCCTGCCATCAAGGTCACATACGCATAAATCCCTTGACCCTTAATATCGTGCGGATAACCGACCACAGCGGCTTCAGCTACTGCGTCGTGCAACACTAAAGCACTTTCGACTTCAGCGGTGCCCATGCGGTGACCTGATACGTTAATAACGTCATCCACTCGACCAGTAATCCAATAGTAACCGTCGGCGTCTCGGCGACATCCGTCACCGGTGAAATAGTAGCCGTCGTACATTGAGAAATACGCTTCATGAAACCGCTCAGGATTGTTATAAACACCGCGCATTTGGCCTGGCCACGATCGAGGAATCGCCAAATTACCCGAAGCCTCACCTTCCAGCACTTGGCCTTGATCGTCCAGCAACACAGGCTCGACGCCAAAGAACGGCAATGTGGCTGAACCAGGTTTAGCGGCGGTGGCGCCGGGTAAAGGCACGATCATGATGCCACCCGTCTCAGTTTGCCACCAAGTGTCCACGATTGGGCATCGGCCTTTACCTACTTTGTGGTAATACCACTCCCAAGCTTCTGGGTTGATTGGCTCGCCGACAGTTCCAAGGATCCGTAAGGAGTCTCGGCTGCTGTTTTCTAAGAAAGAGTCTCCCGCCCCCATTAGAGCGCGCAGCGCGGTAGGTGCGGTGTAAAAGATATTGACTTGGTGTTTGTCCACAACTTGCCAAAAGCGACTCGCATCTGGGTAGGTAGGAACACCCTCGAAGACCACGGTTGTTGCGCCATTGGCTAACGGGCCATACAGCAAATAGGTATGCCCAGTAATCCAACCAACGTCCGCAGTACACCAAAACACCTCGCCCTTTTGGTAGTCGAATACGTACTTAAAGGTCATCGCGGCGTAGAGCAACTACCCCGCAGTGGTATGCAAAACGCCTTTTGGTGTTCCAGTGGAACCTGATGTATACAAAATAAACAAAGGATCTTCAGATTCCATTACCGCAGGTTGGCAGGTCGTCAATTGGCTATCCACTACATCTTGATACCACAGGTCACGACCTTCTAACCAATCGACTTCCGAACCCGTCACCTTGCACACCAGTATTTTTTCAACCGAGGGAGTGCCCTCGCAGGCTTCATCGACATTAGCTTTAAGCGGAATAGGCTTCTGCCCGCGTAAGCCCTCATCAGCGGTAATAACAACCTTGCATTGCGAATCATTGATTCGCCCGCGTAGTGCCTCTGGCGAGAAGCCG
>CAZOIG010000322.1:0-4296 GCA_964579235.1 uncultured Gammaproteobacteria bacterium | reverse complement strand
ACCAAGTGGCGCTTGCGGTACACCTGCGTGTGATCACCACAGTGCAATACGGCCGCGTTGTAATCACTAATGGTGCCATCCTCTTTATAACGTCGCTCCACCAAACCACTCAACAAAGCGGTGTTGGCTGGTCTGACAGCGTCCCAAAAAGCCGCGTCAGTTTGCGACAAAAGCATCGGCAAGGCTGTTTCAGGCCAAACAATAAGGTCAAGCGCCTGGTTCTCTACGAGATCATTGTTGCGCTCAACTAAGCCTGCAATCACTTTGTCTCGGTAAGCCAAACCCCATTTTTTTTCGATAGGCGTATTCGGTTGAACAATACCTACTCGAACACTAGGACCCGCATCTTCACCCCATGACCGACTCTCACCAAAATAGCTCAGTGCAACAACAAAAGTGGACACAATGAGCAATGGTGATACAGCTCTTAAGTTACTGGGCTTTGTGGCGGATTCTGCTGCTGTCGAAGCCAGCGGGCTAGGCGGCAAAATTGTATTGACCAGCAGATAAACCGAACTGGAGCAAATGGCGATAACAGCAAAGCTAATCAGATAAAGTCCACCAATGGGCGCTAATTCAAATAGCAAGCTTGGGGTTTGTGAGTAGCCGATATCCAACCATGGAAAACCAGTTAATACCCAGCTTTTGCCCCACTCAAACACAACGAAACAGGGCGCAGCAAAGAATAGGCGAAGCCCTGTATTCGGCTTCGTTAAAACGGCCAAAGCCAGCCCCGCAAAGGCCATAAAGAGTGCTATCAGCAAGCTGAAACCAACAACCGCAATACTGCCCATCCAAAGTGGCATGCCGCCATAGACTGCTAAGGAGTTGTAAACCCAGGAAACCCCAAAAACATACAGACCAAACCCAAAGCTCAAGCCGTACATGAAGGCTGTTCTGGCCGTTGCACCTTGCCATGCATACACCAGTACTGAGAGACAAACGAAAGTCAGGAAGTACCACTCAAATGGAGCGAACGACAAGACACAGATTCCGCCGACTAAGGCGAGCGCAAGATAAGACAAACATTGCTTTAGGGAATCAGACACAGGCTGGGTCACAGAGCTGCTGAAGAGAGTGGGCGGGCATTAATGTTGAGTTAAACGTTGGGTACGAAAAAAAGTGTCCTTTTAGTTAACCGAACTAAACGTCTGAATCGTCAACCTCACGCAGTTTACGATACAACTCGAGCTCTCGTTCAAAACGCGCTTCAACCGCGGTTTTTTGCTCATTGAGCTCGACCAATTGCTGTTCTGCTGTTTCTATCTTGGATCGAGTCTCGAGGTTTTCACCCTCGATCTTCTCGACATATTTAGGATGACTTTGCGGGTTAAGCTTCTGCATATTACGCTCAATGCGGTCTTGCAAAGAATTGATATAGGCCTGCGTTACGGCAATATTGCTTTCAACTGAATAAATCTGGTTATCACGTTGGCGCTCGATGTCCGCCTCAGTCTCATAGATACTTAAGACTCGCTGACGCTCTTCACGTTCAGCTTGTTCCTGTTCCAGCCGCTCTTGCTCTGCCCTCTCCTGCTCGGCTTTGGCCGCCAACTCTTCTTTAGTGAGAGGCGCTTCACGCTCGGCTTTAACATTGCCTCTTTTGTCTAACGTAGTGACTTTTGACTCATTACAGGCGGCTACCGCAAAATCACCGTAGTGCCACTTGCCGTTCGCGTCCTGACATTTTTTGATGGCGAACGTGGGAGCAGAGTATGTAAAGGCAAGCAGGATTATGCATCCAATAGAAACTAGACGTACTGGGTTGTTCATAAGTCGGCCTCCGTGCGGCGTTTAGCCGTTGCGATCAAATACAATCCCAATAATAGCATTGGCAGGCTCAAGACATGTCCCATGGTTACCCAATCTAAATATAAGTAATTCAGATGTTGATCCGGCACTCTAAAGAATTCCACAAACATGCGTGCAGATGCGTAACCGACCAGAAACAGGCCCGACAACATACCGACCGGGCGAGGTTTGCGCGCAACCAGCCATAAAATCAGGAACAGTAGCAAACCTTCCAGAAAGGCTTCGTACAACATTGACGGATGACGAGGTTGATCATCGACGATTGGAAAGACCATCGCCCAAGGCACGGTTGAAGGAACACCCCATAACTCCTGATTAATGAAGTTACCCATTCTGCCAAAAAATAATCCTATTGCCGCAACGGGCGCTACAAATTCCGCAATCTGAAAGAAAGAAAAATTGGTTTTACGCGCAAATAGGGCGAGCGCGACAATTACGCCGAGCAAACCGCCATGAAACGACATGCCGCCTTGATTGATGAAAAATATGGTGAGGGGTTCCGCAAAATACTCGGCTGGCTTATAAAACAGCACATAGCCAAGTCGTCCACCAATGACCGCACCCATCGCCCCATAAAATAATAGATCAGACGCGTAATCATCCGTCCAGCCTTGACTCGCTACATGCTGGTAATGCCGTATTCGAAACATCCAGAGCAAATAGACACTCAAAAAGGCCAGCACATACATTAGGCCATACCAATGTATGGCCAAAGGACCTATTTCAATCGCGACTGGGTCAAATTGTGGATGAACTAACATGTTCTGATCTACCTAGGTTATCCGTAAACGAGAGAGAGACGCTTAGCTAACCGCAGCCTAAAGATCAACTTAAAGAGCATCTAAAGGCTCACCGTAAGTACTGGCGTAGCGTTCTGCGAATTCTGCAGGCGTAAAACGATGTGATTGAGTGCCATCTGATTCGACTTTGATTGCGCCACATAAACCACCAATTTTGGCGATGCGCTCCCAATCAAAATTCTTGCTCAGCCCGTAAAGGACACCCGAGCGATATGCATCACCGCAACCGGTTGGATCAACCGCTTCGCTGATACTTGCCGCAGGCACTTCGATAACTTCGCCGTCGGTATACACTACTGAGCCTTGGGCGCCTTTTGTGACGATAAGCGTTTCTACCTTCGCCGCCAGCTGATCAATACTTAGACCAGTTTTCTCGATCAGCATCTGGCTCTCGTAATCGTTCACGATCACCCAACGTGCTTGATCAACAAATTTCAGCAAAGCTTCTCCGTCAAACAGCGGCATAGCTTGGCCAGGATCAAAAATAAATGGAATTTCGGCATCCGCAAATTCTTGTGCGTGTTGAACCATAGCTTCTGGTCCGTTTGGTGCAACTATGCCAATTTGAACGCCTTGTGCATCATTTACGCTGTTCAAATGCGCCTGAGACATTGCGCCTGGATGAAAAGCATTGATCTGATTATTACCTAAGTCTGTGGTAATAAAAGCCTGTGCGGTAAAGGTATTCTCAACCACTCGCACGTGTTCAGTTGAAATGGCGTTAGATTCTAACCACGACTGATAAGGCAAAAAGTCCTCGCCTACCGTTGCCATAATCAGCGGATCACCGCCTAACAATTTCAAGGTGTAGGCGATGTTACCCGCACAGCCACCATTGTGTCGTTTCATGGTTGGGGTAAAAAACGACACATTCAAAATATGAATCTGGTCGGGCAGGATGTGGTTCTTAAAATGGTCCTCGAACACCATAATGGAGTCGTAGGCCATAGAGCCGCTGATAAGCGTTTTCATAAATTATGGTCTCATAAAGCAGACAGCGGCTGCGCCATCTCAAGATTGACTAAGGGTGTGTAAAAGCTTGTTTGCGAAGTGTTTTGGCAATGGCTGACCAGAATCAGTCGTCTAACTGAGCCAAATACGCTTCCGCTGACATTAAGTTACCGAGTTCAGCGGTATCGCTCGCTTTAATGCGAAACATCCAGCCACCTTCAAACGGTGATTCGTTAAGCAGCTCGGGCTCATCATCCAGTGCTTCGTTCACCTCAACCACAGTGCCACTGACTGGCGCGTAAATATCAGAAGCCGCTTTTACGGACTCCACGGCACAGCACTCTTCACCCGCGCTAACGTCTTGGCCGACTTCTGGAAGTTCCACATAAACAACATCACCCAAGGCTTGTTGTGCGTAATCACTGATACCAACTTCGATGACATCGTCACCTAGTTGTTTGGCCCACTCATGGGAGGCTGCATAAATCAAATTGTCTGGTGCGTCGCTCATGTTAATCCTCTAAAATCTTTTTCAAATAAGTTGCTGCAATATTTTGAGTTCGATTCGGCTCGCTATCGGCTGCTTTACACGTGAGCAAGAGCCCCGTACCGCTAAGCTCTTTAATTCACAAAGCTCGCAAATATTCTGCGTTCTTAGTCTGCGGTTTTAGTCTGCGTTTCTCGAGCGCTGAATCTGCCCAAATCGTTTCGCAGGCATTATAAACAATATCTG
>CAZOIG010000321.1:0-2455 GCA_964579235.1 uncultured Gammaproteobacteria bacterium | reverse complement strand
TCTTTCAATAGTTTGAACAAGCCTCAAAGGGCAAATATTGCGTGCTATTTGCTTGCTTCACAAGGGTGACTTGTATAATATCGCGCATCCCTTAGCGCTCGTAGCTCTATGACGTTAACAGGACTTGCTGAAACAGCAAGGATTTAGAGGTCGGCCATTGGTTAGTGAGCTTTGGCGGCAAAGAAAGATATATCAAACAGAGATTCCAAAATGAAAACATTTTCTGCAAAACCTGCTGAGGTTAAGCGCGATTGGTACGTTGTAGACGTATCCGATAAAGTGCTAGGCCGAGTAGCCACTGAAATTGCTTTACGCCTCCGCGGCAAGCATAAGCCTGAGTTCACGCCACACGTTGATACTGGTGACCATATCGTTGTCATCAATGCCGAGAAAATCGCGGTAACGGGCAATAAAGAATTGAACAAAATTTATTATCACCACACGGGCTTCCCGGGTGGGATTAAGGACGTAAACGTCCGCGAGTTGCGTGAGAAAGCGCCAACTCGCATCTTGGAAAATGCGGTCAAAGGCATGCTTCCGAAAAACTCTCTGGGTCGCGCCATGATGAAAAAGCTTCACATTTATGCAGGTGAAGAACATAAGCATCAAGCGCAATCACCAAAAACCTTAGACCTATAAGAGAGGAGTAAAAGACATGGCAAATTCAGAAATCTATCTTGGAACGGGTCGTCGTAAGTCATCAACTGCGCGTGTTCGTTTGCAATCTGGCTCAGGCAACATCGTCGTTAACACTAAGCCACTAGACGAATACTTCGGTCGCGAGACCGCACGTATGGTCGTTCGTCAACCACTAACGCTTCTGGAAATGGAAGGTAACTTCGATATCCACGTTAACGTACAAGGCGGTGGCGGAAGTGGCCAAGCCGGTGCGATTAGACACGGAATCACACGCGCATTGCTGGCGTATGACGAAGAGCTTCGTCCTATGCTTCGTCAAGCGGGTTTTGTTACGCGTGATGCCAGAGAAGTTGAACGTAAGAAAGTGGGCCTCAAAGGCGCGCGTCGTCGTCCTCAGTTCTCAAAACGTTAATTCGGTTCAGCGCAGATCAGAAAAGGCCGACATTATGTCGGCCTTTTTTTTATCCATTGGTTTCGATACAACCGACTGCGGTATTTGAAAACATTATCAAAGTTTTAAGTAACTGTAGACGGCGCTAGCGGTGTACTATTCCAGCCGTATCGATAAATCAGCGTCTTTTAAGACCATTTTATTATGTCTTCAGCAAGTCAAACGGAACAAGCTAGAGATCACGTTCGAGACCTAGGCAGTGGCCTAGGTAGTGACCGAACTGATAAACGCATAAACGTAGGCGTCATTGGCGGCACGGGCTATACCGGTGTGGAGCTGCTGCGCTTATTGGCTCAACATCCTTTGGCTGACGTGAGCGTGATTACCTCGCGAGCGGAAGCTGGCATACCAGTCGCGCAGCATTTTCCAAGTCTGCGCGGTTTTTACGATCTAACATTTCAAGCGCCCGAAGCTGGTGTGTTTGAACAATGCGATGTGGTGTTCAGCGCAACGCCAAATGGCGTAGCGATGCAACATGCGCCGACACTGATCGAAAGTGGCAAACTGTTCATTGACCTTGCGGCTGACTTTCGAATCCAAGATATAGAGCTCTGGCAAAAGTGGTATCAAATGACTCATGAGTGTCCAGAGCTGGTGCCGTCAGCGGCCTATGGTTTGCCGGAGTTGTTTCGCCAAGACATAGTCGACTCTAAGTTAGTTGCGAATCCAGGATGTTATCCAACCGCGTCAATTCTGGCGCTTGCGCCCCTGCTTAGCCTTGGTTTGGTTGATCCGAGCGATATTATTATTGACGCTAAATCTGGCGTAACGGGTGCGGGGCGTGCTGCCAATGTTGCTAGCCTGTTTAGCGAAGTCAGCGATAGTTTTAAGGCTTACGGGGCTTCTGGGCATAGACATCACCCAGAAATACAGCAAGTCCTGCAAAGGCTGAACAGTCATTCGGATGCGCTTGTGAATCTGACTTTCATTCCCCATCTAGTACCAATGCTGCGAGGTATTCACGCGACCGTCTATGCGCAAGAAATAGAACCGTTGAGACCGCTAGAAGAAGTTCATCAGAGTTATGTCGATTTCTATAAAGGCAAACCGTTCGTTGATGTGTTGCCGCTTGGGGAACACGCCGAAACTCGTACTGTGAAATCCTGCAATAGTTGTCGTATCGCTCTGCATCGAGCGTCCGGCAGCAATAAGCTGGTGGTTTTGTCCGTGATAGACAACCTTGTTAAAGGAGCGGCTGGTCAGGCAATACAAAATATGAATGTGGCGCTCGGGGTTGAAGAAACCTTTGGGCTCGAAGCACCGAGCGTACTGCCTTAATGATTCTCAACACAATACAATTTATTTAGGCTAAGGGGCAGATAGATATGATTCGTCGTTCCACCAATGAGCTCAGCATCCGACCAA
>CAZOIG010000320.1:0-5616 GCA_964579235.1 uncultured Gammaproteobacteria bacterium | reverse complement strand
CGAAACTTTTAAGTGTTTCGGCGGCAGAACGCATCACGTCCCAATCCGAATCTGATCCCATAATAATGGCTACTTTCATGTTTAACTCTTATCAGCTGTTTAAGCTGCGAAATTGTAATTGGTTTTATTCACTGTCTTATTTATCAAAAACAGCCGTTTAGACATCTAAGTCTTTTACTAGGGTCTTTGCGGCTGCCCATCGGTCTTCGCCCCAAAGATTGATATGCCCCATTTTGCGGTTTACGCGAGATTCAGTTTTACCGTAAAGGTGCACAACTAAGTCGTCGCCAATAGCCTGCGCTTTCGTGTGCAGGGCTTGGACATCGACGGGACCGTTTTGTGTTCCCAATAAATTCACCATTATGCCAGACGAGTGTTTCATCTTTGGGTCGATCAACGGTAAATCGGCTACCGAGCGCATGTGGTTCTCAAATTGATCTCCATGGATCAGGTCCATGCTTATATGCCCAGAATTATGTGGTCTGGGAGCCGATTCGTTCACAATCAATTGCCCATCTGGGCTTAGAAAAAATTCAAACGCAAACAAGCCTTGCGTGTCGAGTTTGTCCATTATTTGGCGTACATCTTCACGGGCTTGGGCTTCAACCGACTCGTCAACGCCGGCCGGTAAAGAAACGTATCGGCAAGTGCCATGCTCTTGATGAGTTTCCACTAGGGGATAAAACACAATTTCATTAGAGCTTCGGGCGACAATCATTGACAGCTCTTTTGCGTAGTCTAGAGCGTACTCAAACAGCACCACTCCGGCAGTTTGAATTGTCGTAAAAACCTCTTCGGCTTGCGCCTTCGAGTCGACCTTGTATGTGCCTTTGCCGTCATAACCACCTTTGGCTAACTTCAAGTAGCCTGGCGCGTCGACTAAGTCATCAACGCTCTTTACTTCGAAGAACTTTGCAACCTGAGTCCCGCTGTCGCTGAAAAAGCGTTTTTCCGACAATTTATCTTCAATTAGTTGGTAGCGCTCAGGTTCGGGGAATACTTTAACCCCACTTAATTTCGACGCTTGTATCAATAGGTTGCTGTCAATAAATTCGTTTTCCAGCGTCACTACATCTACCAACTTGAAAAAGCTGGTCAAGTCTTCGAGTGATTCTGCGCTGCCCACCACAAACTGATCTGCAACTAAGCCAGCAGGCGATTGCGCACTGCTACCAAATGCAAAAGCTTTGCCACCTAGACGATGGTACGCCTCGATCGACATCTTCGATAATTGACCGTCGCCTAAAATTCCGATGAGAGGCAATTTCTGTGTTGGGTTTGAACTCATGAGCAAAAGCGTTTTGTTGATCGGGTTGACTTCAGTTTGCTTGGGCAAAAATGATTGCCGAAACAAACAGGATGCGTCTGCCCCGAAAAAAGTCCGTTAGTATACAAAACTCCTCTCTTTATGATAGTTCTGAGATGCACAAACAGGGGATAATTTTGCAGTAGCGAAATAAGTCTTTTTTGGTGACTGAGCTAACCACTGGGTGTGCACATGGGCCAAAACATAATACTATTATCCCTAACCTGTTCACCAAGCGGCCCAAGAGCTGTTAACAAAAATGACAACCGAATCCATAGACTTTGATTTAGCGCGCCTCTCACACTATTTGCAAGAACAAGTGCCCGGCTTTAAGGCGATAGACGCAATTGAAAAGTTTTCAGTAGGGCAATCTAACCCCACTTATCGCCTCGAAACGGCCGATGGCAGTTATGTCTTGCGCCGCCAGCCGTTTGGCAAGCTGCTCAAGTCTGCGCATCAGGTTGATCGAGAATTCCGCGTTATGGATTCCCTCGTCAATACGCCATTACCCGACATGGTGCACTTGTGCACTGACCCTGAGGTGATCGGCTCGCAGTTCTTTGTAATGAGTTTTATCGATGGTGACCAGTTTATTGATCCGCGTTTTCCAGAACTCGAGGCTAGCCAGCGTGCTGATTATTATTACGCGGCGGTAGACACCCTTGCCAATATTCACAATGCAGATTTAGACGCAACGGGTTTGAGTGATTTTGGTAAAGGCGTGCAATTTTTTGAACGTCAAATTGCCTTGTGGACAAAACAATACGAGCTTTCGTTTACCGATGAGCGCGCCGACATGAACCATCTTATCGAATGGTTGCCGCGCAATCTGCCCAGCGACGATGGCACCGTAACGTTGATTCATGGAGACTATAAGTTCGACAATATGTTGTTTGCCAAGGGCAAGCCTGAAGTAGCCGCCGTGCTCGACTGGGAGCTTTCTACGCTAGGCCATCCAATTGCCGATATGGCGTATTTTTGTATGGGCTTAAGAATGCCAGAGTTTGACTTCATGAAGGGTTTAGACGGGCTGGATCGCGCCAGTGCAGGTATTCCAGAAGAGGATCAGTTGGTAGAACGTTATTGCACGGCCCGCAATATGCAAAGCATTGACAATTGGTCTTTCTATTTAGCCTTTAGTTTTTTCCGCTTGGCGTCGATTTCACAGGGCGTTTATTACCGATCTAAAAAAGGCAATGCCTCGAGCGAGCACGCTGTGATGGCAGGTAAAGCGACTGAAATATTGGCAAGAATGGGTGCTGAACTCACCAGTTAGCCCAGCTCAGTCCTTGCAATCACTTCGATTTATACTGCAACACACTTCGGTTCATCCGAGCGAAACCTTGAGTTGCACTGGGTACGATGCAAATGCAGGCAAGCCAACCCGCCGATTCAGCTTCGTGTTAGAGATGAATAAGCGCTTAAGTTTGCTTTCAAAATGTGCGGTTTTGAGTAGAATACCGCCAATATTGAGATCTGAGCGACTATCGCGGGTCTCAAGAATACTTAAATCATCGGCAACCACTGCAGGTTACGCATAGTCATTGTGAACACTGGCAAGCTCATTATTATTTCCGCGCCCTCAGGTGCAGGTAAGACTTCTTTGGCAAAGGCATTAATCGCGGGCAACCCCACGATAGTGATGTCAGTCTCACACACGACACGCGCTAAACGCGGTGGCGAGATTCATGGCGAGGACTACTATTTTGTAGACCAAAGCGAATTTCAAAGCATGGTCGAACGTGGCGTGTTTCTAGAATACGCCGAGGTATACGGTAACTATTACGGTACTTCGTCTGAAGCAGTTGAAGAAATGCTGGGGCAGGGCTTAAACGTTTTGCTCGACATCGACTGGCAAGGAGCCCGACGTGTGCGCAAAAAGATGCCACAAGCGGTGAGCATTTCTGTATTGCCACCGAGCATCGAAGAACTGGAGAGACGCCTAAGAAGTCGTGGCAGCGACTCGGAGGACGTGATCCACAGTCGAATGCAGCAGGCACTGAGCGAAATGGCGCATTGCAACGAGTCTGATTACGTTGTTTTGAATGATGATTTTAATACCGCTTTAGGCGAATTGTCGATGATTGTTGACGGCCAAGGTGATAGTATTCGCCCCCTTAATCCGCACGTGCGCTCACTTATGGGTGCCGAGGTAGAGGCTGACTAGCCTCAAAAACAGCTAAAAGCGATTGCGCTTTAGCGTCAGTGTTGGCGACCTTCAAGGTATGCACGCACAGTAATTAACTGAATTAAAGAAGACCAAAAAAGGAAATTATCATGGCTCGAGTAACCGTTGAAGACTGCCTCAATAATGTCGATAACCGCTTCCAACTGGTGTTGGTTGCGACTAAGCGCGCTCGCCAATTGTCGCTCGGTTCAACGCCTCATGTTGAAGAAGAGAACGACAAACCAACAGTCATCGCATTGCGCGAGATTGCTGAAGGCTATGTCACTAGAGATATCCTCGATGAGAGCATCGAAGAGGAAATTCTTGAGTTTATCGAAGAAGGTGAAGAAGGCGAGGCGGCTGAAGCCGACGCGTCTGGCGAAGCCTCAGAAGAAACCAGCGAGTTAGATGCGCTAACAGCGGCGCTACAAGCTGAGCTGGCTGGAAGCGCCGAATAAGAGAACCTTGCGGGCGATTACCAAGACTGGAATCGCTCTGCAGAGCTTGCTCTACAATCGCTAGAGCAAGCCGATTTCACGCCTCAGCGAAGGGGTGTGCCCAGTTAGGAAGACTGGTAGGAACTGGGAGTAGTAAGAGCTATTAATCTTAATGCACCACGATAAGGATGATTGTTTGCGGTGGGTAGAAAGCCTTTAAAACCGTCGATCACTGCGCAACTTAACGCACAGCCGACCGAACTCAATGACGTCTTGGAGTCTTCCCTGACTCAGGCAGACGTGCGTGCAGACTCGCCCGCAGCCATCCAGTTAGATGGCTTTGAACGCCCCGCATGGGAATCGCTGACGCCCGAGAAAGCCTACCGCCATATAGCTAAAAATCATTTAGCTTATTTGAATGCCGATAAACGTAAGCAATTAAAGTCGGCTTTCACTTTTGCAGAGAAGACCCTTCGTAATCAGTCCCAGATTAATGCCAAGCCGGCGATCTACCATAGCCTAGCGATGCTGGAGATACTCAGTGAGCTAGAGCTGGACATAACCACGCTTACCGTTGCGCTGCTGCTCAATTGTTTAGAGCGGGACGAAGACGCTGCCGCGCCAGCAGAAAAATCCCTAGAGCTTATATCTAAGAAGTTTGGCAGCAATGTTGCTGAGCTACTGAGCAGTGTAGGGAGGCTTGGCCAGATTCGTTTTAGCCATACCCTAGAGACTGAGGCTGAGAATTTCCGTCGCATGCTATTAGCTATGTCGGAGGATATTCGCGTGATGATTGTGCATCTGGCGAATCGACTGCAAAACATGCGCTGTCTTGATCTACGCCCCACCGAAGAGCGACGCGCTATCGCGGGTCGCACCATTGAAATCTATGCCCCGATTGCCGAGCGCTTAGGCTTGTACAGTTGGGCACGCGAATTGCAGGATGTTTGCCTGCGCGCGCGTTTTCCCAATCGTTATCGCACTTTGACGTTGGCGATGGAGAAGCGCGAGGGCAACCGCAAACAAGTGGTAGAGAAGCTCAGCCAATCTTTGTTCAACTCTCTTGAAAACGCCGGGCTGACGGACCTTGAAGTTAAGGGACGACGTAAAACTGTTTACAGTGTTTATCGCAAAATGCTGCGCAAGCATAAGTCTTTTGTGGAGCTTTACGACCTGTACGGCTTTCGCGTGATCGTGGATTCCATCGACACTTGTTATCGAGCGCTGGGCATAATTCACACCACCTATAAGCCAGTGCATGGTCGTTTTCATGACTACATCGGCATTCCTAAAGACAACGGTTATCAATCATTGCACACGGTGGTTGTGGGCCCGCATGGCGATCGACTCGAAGTGCAGATTCGTACTCGGGAGATGGACCGTGTGGCAGAGGCGGGTATTGCCGCGCATTGGATATACAAGTCTGACGATACTGACGATGCTGATCTTGCTAAGTCGAGCCACCTCGCGCGCGAGTGGTTAGTTGAGTTGCTTGATCCGAATCAGCATTCAGGTAATCCAATTGAGTTCCTAGAACATCTTAAAGCGGATCTCTATCCTGATCAGGTCTACGTGTTTACGCCTAAGGGCGATATTCGCAAGTTACCGCGCGGCTCAACGGCGCTGGATTTTGCATTCTCGGTGCATTCGAATGTTGGCTTGCGTTGCGCTGGGGTAAGAATAAACGGTAGTCTGTCTTCTATGCC
>CAZOIG010000319.1:0-1889 GCA_964579235.1 uncultured Gammaproteobacteria bacterium | reverse complement strand
ATCGCAGGCATCATGGGTGGCTTTGTTAATCCTTTTGCCAGCGGTTATGCGACAGACGTTATCCTATGTGCTGTTGTGCTGGCCTTATGGGTAGTCCACGATGCGCGCCAGCATGGCATTAAGCATGGCTGGATTTGTATTGTTCTCAGCCTAGTTCCCGGGGTAGTGGTTGGTTTCGCGCTCTACCTGATTATTCGCGAACGCCAGCTTACAAAAGAACAAGCGCCACATAATGCTTAGGGATCGTTTATCAATCGTTCTCATTTTCGCATCATAGTTTAAGCAACTTCCGCTTCATTCGTAGGCTCTATGCAAGCACTCGTTATACAGGCAGTAACGCATATGGCCACCAAAATCACTTAACACTGCTAATTTAAGGTTATGACAACTCCAACAACTCCATCACAAACAGGCTTTCTCGGCTGGGTCGAACGCAAAGGTAACGCGCTGCCAGACCCTGTATTCTTGTTCGTATATTTAATCCTCGTCGTGATCGTCATTTCGGTCGTCGCTTCCGCATTCGGAGTCGGTGAAACACTCAGCCCACAAATATTGTCGGGTATGCCGGATGCTCAAAAGGCGCGCTTCGGAATTGGTAGCGATGGCATTGTCAGTGCTCAGAATCTAATGTCGGGCGAAAACCTGCAACGCTTACTGGTGGATATGCCCAAGACTTTTACGCACTTCCACCCACTAGGGATGGTGCTTACAGTAATGCTCGGAGCCGGTGTTGCCGAACGTTCAGGACTATTTGGCACCGCCATGCGCGCTGCTGTAGGTAATGCTCCAGCCTACCTGCTTACACCATTGGTTGCATTCATCGCGATGATGGGCAATTTGGCGGCTGACGCGGCCTATGTAGTGCTTATTCCACTCGCGGCAATTGTGTTTTCATCGGCGGGGCGTCATCCCATTGCAGGTATCGCGACCGCGTTTGCGGGCGTATCTGGCGGGTTCTCGGCCAATCTCGTGATGGGTCAACTCGATGCTCTATTACTCGGCATTACCGGCGAGGCAGCCTCAATTTTGGTCGCCGACTACCCCGTAAACATCGCGGGTAATTGGTACTTCATTGCCGCTATGTTGGTGGTTTATGTCCCTGTTATTTGGTATGTCACAGACCGCATTATTGAGCCACGTCTTGGCAAGTACGACAGCTCCCAAGCGACCACCGCAGCAGCTGACAATGGTACTGATGAAGTACAACGATCGCTCACCGACGCCGAGCGCACAGGCTTAAAACGAGCCGGCTTAGCGCTACTATTGGTTTGTGGTGCTTGGCTTGCTTTAGCACTAGGGCCCGGAACACCGCGAATTAATGAGGCAGCTTGTCCGAGCGCTCAGTTAGCGGCTGGCGAATGTTCGTTTCAAGCGCGCATGACGCCGTTCTATCAATCCTTAATCGCTGGCTTCTTCTTTCTCTTTATCGTTACTGCTTGGGTATACGGCAAGGCCGTTGGCACCGTTAAAGACCACCGAGACGTGGTCGCGATGATGGCCGATGCGATGAAGGATATGGGTTATTACTTGGTACTCGCGTTTGCAGCAGCTCACTTTGTGGCTCTGTTTAACTGGTCAAACCTGGGTTTAATTTTCGCGATCAAAGGCGCTGCTGCGATTGAAGCATCACAATTGCCCTTGTTTGCGATTTTGGGAATGATGGTGCTGTTTTCAGCGCTGCTCAATTTGTTCGTTGGATCAGCTAGCGCCAAATGGGCATTCTTGGCACCCATCGTAGTACCTATGCTGATGCTTTCAGGAATCAGTCCAGAAATGGCCACAGCGGCTTACCGAGTAGGCGATGGCGCAACCAATATCATTACGCCTTTAATGTTCTACTTTCCTCTTATTCTGGCTTTTGCAAATCGCTGGCAGAAGAGTTTTGGCCT
>CAZOIG010000318.1:0-2313 GCA_964579235.1 uncultured Gammaproteobacteria bacterium | reverse complement strand
AGTCTTTACCAGAATCAACAAGACTCTGGAGAAGAGTCTCGATTGTTAGACTGACCACGTTCGCCTAATGTTACGCGCCTAATGTTCAGGCCCGATTAGTTATATGTTAAGAAACCCTCGGATCGACCAACTGCGCGGCATACTGATTGCTCTGGTTGTGCTTGGCCACATTGTGCTCGGCTCGGTGCACGACAACCTGATTCGGTACAGTATCTACGCATTTCATATGCCCGTATTTATCGCGCTTTCGGGCTTCTTGATCAATGCTGAAACCCTTAAGAACAGCAGTTTTGCCGACATCTTAGTGCGTTACTGGCACAGGGCGCTCAAACCTTTTTCGATCGCCTTTTTGTTCTTCACCGGAGTATTGGCGATACATGCCGTCCAGGGAGGTCGCCTAGATAATGCTTGGTTGCTGAACGCATTTACCACGCCCTATTATCATCTTTGGTTTGTGCCGACCTTGGTTTTGTGGGTGATCGGGCTCGCCATCACTTTGAAGTTGCGCATTCCTCTGTTTTTGGCTTTCTGCCTTAGTCTTGTCGCGTCATTGCTATGGGCAAGTCTAGCCCCTATTCATCTCAATGGTCTGATCGCTGCGCTCACGAGTAAAAAGCTCGTCTATTTTTTGAGTTTTTTCTTGCTCGGAGTGCTGTTTCGTCAATATTTGAGTGGGATGAAAAAGAGGTTTTCCAAGCCTATTAGTGTTTTAGTGTTGGCCATAATTGGGCTGCTTGGTTTCTATTTCTACCTTTCTCTCGTAGGGCCAGAGAAGTCATTTACGAAAGCCTTCGCTTGGTACAGCTTAAACTTGAGTCTCATCGTTCTGTCGGTTCTTTGGATGAAGCGCTCTAATCTGGGTGAACACGCAGCTGACGGTTCGAAGATTAGTGTGATGAACACTTTCGAAAGCATGGGGCGTTTGTCTTTACCTATTTATTTGTGGCATGTGTTACCTCTGTTTGTACTAAAGGGGCTTGATGTGCATGAAAGTCAGCCGTTGTTTTACTATGTCTGGGGCGTTCTTGGCTGCTTATTGGTCGTTTGGGGTGTACTGCATTTAGAGCGGCGATCTCAGTTTATTGATCGATGGGTGTACGGCTTGGCTTGATGTTCTTGGCGCAACAACTTAGGCGCGAATCTAACGCTATGTTCACGCAATAGCCTTCTATTTTTTTATATCATCTAAAGCCCCAATAAAATGACAAAAAAAGTTGCGATTCGCGCGGTTATATCTTCTAATTAACGGCTGTTTCTACGCTACTTGGCTAAGCTTCATTAACAAGCTTCCCGAGTATTCAAAGCAACTCAATTCGAGACCTCAAATACTATGAAAGTTTTCTCCTCATTTCTTGTGCTTTGTGCACTAATGGCTAGTACACCTAGTTACGCAACTTTCCCACAGACCTTAGAAGGCGTAGTCTTCACCGAAGAGGGGCGGCGCGCGGGTGCCAGTCTAACAAGCTATATGCTTGGTATGCGAGAGACAGCCAGCCTTAGTGTCTCAATTGGCGGCCCTGATGATTTTGGCGGAAACGCCTTAATCCTAAATTCAAATCGCACATCAAACTGGCCTCCTGTTCCAGCCCTTTTGAGGGACGCATCGATTAACGCGAATGCATGGTTGTTCGTTAAAGTTAACGAAATTTGGTACGCGGCAACTTGGGAGTTTATGCGTACGGGTCAGACCGTAAAGTCGACCAAGGCAGTTGTCGGCGCCAATCATCTGATTTGGCCACCACTCTCTGGTTTTAGACCTGTAAACGGTGAAATTTACGGTTTTATGGTTTCGGGCGTAACTCGAAATGGCATCGCCAGCGGTCAGACTAACATCCAAGAGCGCAGCAACATCGCGTTCTATCGTTGGGGTGCCGGGCCGGTTTCTGCTCAAGAAGCAGTCCCAACAGCGGCGGTTGTTCCAGATGCTCCCGTTGCGCCAGTTGTTGATCTGATATTGAGCGACCCAACACCTATGTAAAAAGCTGGGTCGTACGTACGCCTAGTAAATCAGCCTTCGATCGTTTTGCGTTTTTGAAAAACGCCGTTTAGGTTCAGGATTAGGTGCGGCAACTCGCTGAATACAAACATGCAGTTATTGCGCTCTAATCAATTTTATAAAAACAGCGATGTGCTTTGGTGCGTCGCTGTTTTTTTAGTGCTGCTCATCAGTCAGTGGTATAAGGCTATGGCCTTAGCGCCGTTGCCCGAGAACATCTGGGACAATGTCTATTTGTGGGATTGGGCTAGGTCGGTTTCACAGGGTGATTTTTCCGCGTTTATTCCAGATAGCCATCATCAGATGCGATGGGGTAA
>CAZOIG010000317.1:0-19321 GCA_964579235.1 uncultured Gammaproteobacteria bacterium | reverse complement strand
TATTTGTAACTCTGCTACTGACACGTCTGAGCGGCATCCCAATGCTGCGCGCCAAGTCTGAAGAGAGATGGGGCGATGACGAAGAGTACAAGCGCTACCGCGCTACAACGTCAACTTTGATCCCGTTGCCGCCGAAATCGTAAGTTCTGCGTTGCTAACGCGCCTGCAAATGTGGCGCGTTAGCGCACTGCGCGGTTATACTCGCGCTTCGATCGAGTAATGCTCAGCCGTTAAGCACCATTGTGTTTTAGCTCCCGAGTTGTTTAGTCCTCGACCTATCTTTTCACGAGCAGAAAAACAGAATTAGTGATGTCTGAGCAAGCAGCGACTACACCGACCACACCGGCTACACCAACTGCGCCGACTAAAGCGAACCCTCAAACCTACTTTCATGTGGGCTACGCGCGCGCTGCGTCAACGTTTTTACAAAAGAATGTGTTCCCAGCATTGCGCGGTATTCAATACATTCCGCGTAACCGCTTTCGTGTGCGCGAAAGCGAGAAGCGTCGCTTCAAGCATCACAAAATACTAATGTCACGCGAAGCGGGTCGCTATATTTATGAGCGTACGGATGATGTTAAGCGCGTATTTGGCAGCAAAATCATGGTGTCTTTGCGTCGCCATGACTCATTAGTGGCAAGCACCTATCGCTTGCAAGCTAAAAACGGCCATACCATTCGATTACCCCAGTTTCTTGATTTGGACAAAGACGAAGGCGTTTGGAAGCAAGCTGACTTCAATTTTATGCAGTACATCGAGTATGCCGAGAAGTCTTCGGGTGAAAAACCACTGGTGTTGCTGTTTGAAGACTACAAAAACGACCCTGATTTCTATCTCGACTCGCTTTGCGCATGGCTCGAATGCGACATTGAACGTTCGGCGATCAGCAGCAAAGAAGTGCACAAGTCTTATTCTGATAAACAACTGCGTTTGCGTCGGCAATATTCGGACCGTTTTCTCGATCCAGAGCTAGATCAAGCAGTATATCGCGCTGAGAGCCTGGCTGATCACCACTGGTGGCGTCGTACACGTCACCGTTTTGTACTGTGGTTCACTGGCATATTCATGCGCTTAGTGCGCTTTGCGCCCGATTCTTGGTTAGACGATGAGCCATTAATGCGCGATGAAGACCTGGCGCGAGTAAAAGACTTTTACGCCGATGATTGGGCGGCTTGCCAAGCTTACGTAGACGAACAAAGTAAACGCTTAGGCGTTAAGCGTAACGTTTAATCATTCGCTATTAGCGCTAATCATGTGCTCTTAGGGCTACTCATGTGCTCTTAAAGCAAAGCTTCCAGCGCCTGATCAAGCATCGCGCGATCTAAATACCTTATTCAAATGTAATTCGAGCCGGTTCGCGGTTGCGCGGATCTGTCGACTCCTGTCTGCGTTTCGCCCCGAAATCGATCCGAAAATGGTCTTTTGCGCATGGATAGGCGCAATTGTTGCTCAAACCTGACCGTTACATTAACTGCGCCTAAAAGAGCTGTAACCTTGTTTAGGCGCGCGTGAGCGCCTGCCTAGAATATAAACAATAGTTAAGCAAAAAGAATGCAGGCGATTGAAACCTTTTTGACTTAGCGCTCGTCTAAGTTCACGAATGCGCAGTAATTGCGCTAGTCGAATGGGCTGGCAGTTATAACAAAAATTATAAAAGAGAGACGGAATGGAAACGACACGTACATTTATCCGTAACCCCGCTATCACCGCCGCATTGGTGTCTTTGGTCATTATTCTGGGTTTGGTTTCGGTCAAGCAACTGCCGACTCAATTGTTCCCCGCGATTGACCGACCAGTATTGGGTGTTCAAGTTGGCTGGCGCGCTGCCAGCCCGCGCGAGATTGAGAGTGAAATCGTTGAACCAATCGAACGTGAGCTTCGAGGTATTAACGGTATGACACGCTTACGTTCATGGTCTAACCCCGGCGGCGCTTGGATCAACCTCGAATTTGAGCTCGGTACCGATATGGACCAAACATTCACCGAGGTGTCGAGCCGCTTGCAGCGGGTTAGAGGTTTGCCCGCAGACGCCGATCGCCCAAGGATTAATCGTAACGGCGGGGGTGACTCAGGCGAATCGTTGATCTTCTTGTTTGTTCAACGTGCCGACAACTCACCGATTCCGCTGAATGAGTTACATCAATATGTAGAAGAAAACATTGCCACCGAGTTCGAAAACATCGAAGGCGTGGGCAGCGTGGATGTGAACAGCGCATCGGGTGATCATATTGTACGAGTTGAGTTTGATCCCTTTCTCACGGCGCAATTGGGCGTCACTATTGATGATATTGCGAACAATATTAACCGCTCTACCGACGTTAGCGGCGGTACTGTTGAAGTGGGTCGGCGAGACTTTACCTTACGCTTTGAAGGTCGCTACCAAGCGGATCAGCTGCGCGAGACGATTCTAGCTTGGCGAGACGGCGCACCGGTAACTCTGGGCGATGTGGCCACGGTTTACGTTGGGCCAGACAAAGCCCGTGGCGTGACCTACCAAAATGGTCGTCCTGCGCTGGGTATGCGCGTGATTCGTCAGCCGGGCAGCAACACACTCTCAGCAATTGACGCTGTATTGGAGCGCATGAATGAGCTTAATCTCATTATGCCGGAGTTAGCAGGTCTGACTATTGAGAAGAGCTTTGACCCATCGGTGTTTATTCGTAGAGCGGTTGCTTTGCTGACGGAAAACATGGGTATAGGCATTGTGCTAGCGGTTGGTTCTCTCTGGTTATTTGTGCGTCGTTTACGCGCCACTCTATTGATCGCAGCAGCTATCCCCTTAAGTCTATTTGCGACATTTGTGGTGCTGAATGTGTTTGGCCGTAGCATTAATGTTATTTCTTTGGCGGGCCTAGCGTTTGCGACCGGGATGGTGTTGGACGCAGCGATTGTGGTGCTCGAACACTACGTTAGGCAAATCGATAAGGGCATAGACAGCGCTAAGGCCGCTATGAACTCAGTGCGCAGTGTGGGCGGCGCTTTGTTGGCCTCAACCATCACTACCATCGTGATTTTTGTGCCCATCGTGTTCTTTGAAGACGTAGAAGGGCAGTTATTTGCGGATTTAGCGCTCACTATTGCGATTGCGGTTGGTTTCAGTTTATTGATCGCCTTGTTTATCTTGCCGGCCGGCGCCGCATTTTTCCTAAAAGAGCCCAACGCTGAAGCGGTTGAGCAAACCAAGACTTGGAATGGTTTGGTGTCTCGATTGATGGGCATGACGAATACCAAGTCAAAACGCTATAGCTGGATTGCGGGATTAACCATCATACCGATCATTGCGGGTTGTTTGTTGTGGCCACAGCTTAATTATTTGCCGCCGGTTAAACGCGACGCGGTGGATGCGTTTATTTCTTTCCCCTCCGGTGCGAGTACCGATGTGGTGCGCGAAGAGTTTGCCGAGGTCGTGTTAGAGCGGCTTGACCCTTACATGCGTGGCGAAAAACAGCCGCAGCTTAAAAACTACTATTTATTCACTGGTCCTTGGGGCGGCAATATTGGTATTCGTGTGGAAGACCAGTCCAGAGTCGATGAAATGGTCAGAATCACCAATCAAGAGATTCTCTCTGGTTTTCCTGATACCCGTGCCTTCGCACAACAAGGCTCTTTGTTTGGACGATTCGGTAACGGTGCAAACATCAGCATGGATTTGCAAGCATCCGACTTCACCCTGCTTAACGAAGCCGCCTTAGAAGTCAGCGATATCATTCAGGCTAATTTGCCCAACTCGCGGGTCAATCTGAATCCGGACCCACAAGTGGTTACGCCAGAGCTACGCTTAGTGCCAGACGACCGACGTTTGGCAGAAGTTGGTCTGACGCGTGAAGCCTTAGCGCGTACTTTACGCACTTTCGGCGATGGCCTCTGGTTGGGTGAGTTCTTCCATCAAGAGTCTCGTTTAGACATTTTCTTAAAAACACAGGAATGGGCCACGCCTGAAGACTTAGAGACCATCCCAGTTGTTACACCGTCTGGTGCCTTGATTCCATTCGGTGAGTTGGCTGAGATTCATCACGGCGTAGGCCCGAATCAAATCTTTAGAAGCGATGCGCGTCGCACAATATCAGTCAATATTACCCCGCCAAGCGGCGTGCCATTGGGTGAAACAATCGCAACCTTACAAAGCTTGGAAGATGAGATTCGAGCAATTTTACCCGCTGATGCCGGTATCTCTTACGGTGGCGACGCAGACGCGCTGTCCAAAGCGATTGACAACTTAACCGGCAACTTTGCTTTGGCCGTGGTCTTGTTGTTCTTAGTTATGGCCGCGCTGTTCAAATCGGTGTTTGATTCAGCTTTGGTCATGGTGTCATTGCCGATGGCGGCGGTCGGTGGTGTTATCGGCATCCGCTTAATCGATTTGGTCACACCAACGCCTTTGGATTTACTGGGCATGATTGGTTTTATTATTTTGCTGGGTTTGGTGGTGAACAACGCCATCTTGTTAGTGTCCGAAACCAGAAGCGCCCAAGTCACAGCTAAGGATCGCCATGAGGCGGTACAAATTGCGCTGCAGAACCGCATTCGCCCCATTTTGATGTCAACTCTCACCTCGCTAATGGGCATGTTGCCATTAGTGATCGCGCCAGGAGCGGGCAGTGCGATTTACAAAGGTTTGGCGACGGTAATTGTTGGCGGTATGGCGGTATCAACTCTGTTCACGCTGATTCTATTGCCCTGTTTATTGCGTTTAGAACCGATAACTTTTGACCGCTTGCGCGGAGCGCTACTACCGAAGGCAGCGCCGAGTGCTGGGCCAAAAACGCTTAAGCAAACCAGCTGATACAAGATATATGTACCTCACACAGAAACGTTGTGACCCAAAAAAAAACGTTGTGACCCTAAAAAACGTTGTGACCCAATATGAACACATCACTCTTAAAGACAAATAGAACAATAAAAGAAAGGATAAATGAAATGAAACCTCAGATATTGATCGCCAGCGTTTTGATCGCGCTGGGTCTAAGCGCAAGCTTTCTGTTCGGCTGGTTCGATACACAGGAGAACGACGCGCAGGCGCAACAAGCCAGTGGTCCTCCGCCTGTGTCGGTAGTGTTGGCCGACGCCAAGACGATGGAGATGTCTCCACACACTGTACTGCCAGGCACGGTGGTCAGTTTGCGCGACGCGGTGATTGCTTCAGAGACATCAGGCAAGGTATTGAGAGTCGCGGATATTGGCGCGGTGATTAATCAAGATGACAACCTAGCCGAGGTTGATACGACCGACGCACAACAGTTATACGATCAGCGCGAAGCCGAGCTAAAGCGTTTGCGCACGCTGCATAAATATCATTCGGATTATTACAAACGCATTGACGAATACGATCATAAGTTAGGCTTATCTGAGATTGCGATTGCCGAGTTGCTATCAAATGTAGAAACCGCTGCTGCCGACATGGCGGCGGGTGAGACCGCCTTGAGAGCAGCGCAAGCGGCTCTGGATCGCACTCAAATTAAAGCGCCATTCGCAGGCAGCGTGGTGAGCCAGTCTATTCAAGTTGGTGAGTACGCACAGACCGGATCGCCCGTGGTGCGCTTGGTTGACACGTTTAACTTAGAGGTGAGTGCGCAAGTACCCGCGAGCTTAGTGCAACCAATAGCACCAGGTACTCTGATCGAAGTAAGCGGAATGGGGCGTTCAGTTTTAGCACCTGTGCGCGCATTAGTGCCAGTGGGTGATTCAATTAACCGAACCATGGAGCTGCGCATCTCTTTGCCCGAAACTGAATTTTTGGTGGGCACGCCGGTGCGAGTATCTTTGCCAACCGCAGAACCGCGTCAAGTAGTGGCAGTACCTCGCGATGCGCTTATTCTTCGCAGCAGCTCACAGTATGTGTTCGTGGTTGACGCGGATAACGTGGCGCATCGTCACGATGTGGAGTTGGGTTACGCCGAGGGTGAGATGATCGAAGTCATCGGAGATATTGCCAGCGACGCTAAAGTTGTGGTGAGAGGCGGTGAAAGACTGCGCGATGGTCAAACGGTAGGGGAACAAGCGCCTACGGCATAGTCTGGCCTAATGAAGCCTAGGCCAATTTCGATAGAATAAGGGGTTTAAAGCGCGCTTACAAAGTCTTTTATGCGCGAGCAGGCTTCGCTTAGCACCGACTTAGAATTCGTAAAAGAGAGTCGCACAAAGCCATCAAGTATTGGGCTAAATGCGGCGCCGTCGAGTACTGATACCTTGTGTTCGTGATAAAGCTGGCGCACGAACTCTTGGCTGGATAGGCCACAATCGCGAACATCGACCAATAAAAACATACCCGCTTCAGGCACGAGGATATTAAGTTTCTTGGTGTTGTTTAACTCACGCACAAGCAAATCTCGTCGAGCACGGTATTCGGCGTGCATGTCCTTCACATCCTTCTCGCCGTTAGAAAGCGCGTGAACCGCGGCTTTCTGTACGAACTCGGGTAAGCCGTACAACATACATAGATTGAGGTTTTCTAAGTGAGCAATAAGTTGCTTAGGGCCAGCAATCCAGCCCACACGCCAGCCAGTCATCGCGTGTGATTTAGACAAGCTGCCGATGCAAATACTGCGCTCAGCAAACTCGCTAAAGTGGCTGAGCGAAACGTGTTGGTTTTGAAAGCAGAGGTCTGCATACACCTCATCCGACCATATCCATAAATCGTGCTGTTTGGCGAGCTTGCCAATGTGTTGCATCTCGTTCGTAGTAAAGGCCACGCCCGAAGGATTATTGGGGTTTGAAAAGGCAATCGCGCGAGTTCGAGGCGTAATGGCGTTTTCAAGCGCGCCAAGGTCGGGTCTGAAGCCAGTATTGGCATCGCTAGCTATTCGAACTAACGTCGCACCGGCTGCGCCAACCGTTGCGGCGTAGGTCACGTAAGCGGGGTCAAAAGTAATGACTTCGTCACCTGGTTCAAGCGTGCATTGCGCTGCCGCAAACAAGGCGTTTTGTGCTCCTGCGAGTACCGCAATATTGTCGCCTATGATCCCGCTTGCGCCTTTTTCGCTCAGCCGTTGCGCTATACAGGCGCGCAGTTCGTTGATCCCTAATACGGGGGTGTAGTGGGTGTCGCCGCTCTGCGCGGAGCTCGTCATGGCATCAATAATATGCGCCGGCGTGGCGAAGTCTGGATCACCAACACTCAGCACTAACACATCAGGATCATGTTTGGCTGCGTCTAAAGCCGCATAGTGAATATCCCAAGCGTCGGCACCATCGGCGGCGATCAAATCAACAATAGAGGCGTATTGAGGCATAACAGCAATAACAAGAAGAATTTATAGTGACAGCGAGGATTGAAGAGCCTAGGCGGTTTTGGACGTATCTTGTAGGTGTTGCCGAGTCGACCACCAATAGATCGGTAAGCCAGATAACAGCAAAACCGACCCCCATCCGATGACTTCCAGCCCAGACCCGAGCACCGCAAACACCGAATACAGTAGCGCGAGCAACGCAATCGCCGCCCAGCCCTTGGCGGACCGCCAAGAGTGTTTGAATTCGGCCATTGAGCACACAACCAAGGGCAGCATAAAGGCTAGGGTGCTCATGGTAATGATTAATCTATAAGCGTTGATCAAGCCTTTCGAGTAGTTCCCAATCAGTAAAACACTCGCCAGCACACCGATGATCAACAGAGCGAGGTAGGGCGAGCCACCTTTATTGCGTCGAGCTAATGCGCGTGGCGCTAAATCGTCCATTGCCATCGCCATTGGCATTTGACCCGCGACGAAGGCAACACCATGCATTGAGCCAGCGGTAGAAAAGAGTGCACCGATGGCTATGAGCATCGGCCCCCAAGAGCCCAATACAGCCGCAGCGTCTGCAAACGGTGCGGTGGACCTCGCCAAGGTCTCGCTCGGTACCAGCAGCATCACTGCTGCGGTCGAGGCGATGTAAACAAAAGCTACCGTTAAGGTGCCAAAAATAATCGCTCTGGGTATGGTTTTAGCGGGGTCGCGCACATCGCTCGCGGGCATTGCAGCCGCCTCCATTCCTGAAAATGCCCAAAGAGTGAGCAGTACTGTGGTTGCAAGTGCTTCAGCAAGAGGTAGCTCTTGTGGATTAAAGCTCGGCAGATTGTCTGTTGATCCAGCGAAAACACCAACTAAAATGATAACGCCAAGCGGTATCAATTTTAGTATCGTCATCAACAACTGCGCCAGAGCCGCTTCTTGCAGGCCCTTAATGTTGAGTGCGATCGAGGTCCAGATGACTAACAAACCCAAGACCAATTGCGTGCTCGGTGAAATTTCTGGATGAAACACGCTTAAGTAGCCAACAAAGGCAATTGCACCGCCGGGTACCGCTACCCAGTAGGACGTCCAATAGCTCCAAGCTATTAAGAAACCGGTGAGATCGCCAAAAGCGTCTTTAGAGTACACATACACACTGCCACTGCGTGTGATTCGAGAGGCAAGGCGAGCAAACACCAGAGCCAATAAAATCGACCCACCAGCTGTGATTAGCCAGCCCAGAAAGCTCAAAGTTCCAAACGGCGCTAGGACACTTGGCAACAGAAAGATACCAGAGCCGATCATTACTCCAACGGTTAGAGACCAGCAGGCCCAAAAACCCAGTGGTTTAGGTGTTAAGGGATTGGCGGACCCTGAGGTGGATTGATTCATGCTTGTGGTCCTGTTATCGAATGATGGCGTGCTCAAGTCTGCGTTTCTATTGCATTTTGGTGCAGACCGCTGGTTGGGTGAAACAAAATTTTACTTTACCGACTTGGTCAACTAATGTCTAATTGCGCTAATCTTTATGAATAGTAAGCAGGAATTAGGAATGGATCGAACTCGCACTCATCTTTACTCAAGAGCTACACTTGGACTATCTTTCGCGTTCAGGAGCGCCCGTACTTCGGCGAGGACAGCTTTTTTCTTGCAGGCAGCAGTCGGTGCACTACTGTTCGTGTTAGCTAATGCACAGTTAGCGAATGCCCAAACTCCAGGGGCAACAGCCAATGACCCGTTTTTTAATAGTTCAAATCAAGTTGGCGACTGTGGTAACGCCTATGGTTTTGGCTCCTGTACGGCAAACGATTTCCGGATTACATCGATCAGGCTCAGTAATATTGTCGATAGTTGTGTGTCCGATACGGATTATTTCCAAGCTGATTTAACAGTAGATTTTTCTAAAGCACAGCCCATTCGGTACGACGTAATGGCGTATTTCTATCGCGGGGAAGATGCGGGCCAACCCTTTAGTTTAAGTCCAGATTCGGCTGATACAGGAGCATGGTGCACCCGCGTGGGCTTAAGTAACAACACTCCAGTATTCGCATCCAATGGGAACCCAACGGCACTTTTGACGGGCGATATTGATGACGAGGATAACGATGGCAACTCTCCAATTGACTCCGATTCGTTCTGTTATGACGCGCCATCGGGCGCCGCTAACGGTCGTATCACTCAAACGGAGTTTGCCATGGTCTTGCCCTGTAAAGACAGTGATTCAAATGGCATAGTCGACATTTCAACCTGTACTGGATGGGCAAATAATGCCCAAGGTTTTTGCGACGGACCCGAGTACGATGGAGCGAACGAGCCGCAAAACGGCACGGGCTCAAAGTGTAATTGTGCTACGTTTGACACAGACCCGGCCATTACGCTGCCCGATATTAGTGTGACCAAGAGTTGTGCGGGCGACGGCAACAATGGCACAGATGCACCCGATGGCTCGGGCAATTACGCCGTTGGTGATGTGGTGCAATGCGAAATCATCATCTCAAACTCTGGCGGTACGCTTGATGGCGCTACCGCGGCGAACCAAGAAGGCTTCTTCTTCAGAGATGATTATGACCAAACAAGTGGTTCAATAAGCGGTGTTTCAGTCGTCAATAGTAGCAACACGACCAATGAGTCGTTCGTTGACAACCTTGATACTTTGTCCGTTTACCCAGACGATATCCTAACCAACGGCACGGTAACGATAACTTACTTCTACACGGTTGCAGGGCGAATTTTTGCAGACGCCTCAGGCGTAGAGATTCCAAATGAAGTTTGCCCAGTATATTTTGACTCTGGCAATATGAGTGAAACGGTCAACGGTGACAATTGTGCTGATGACTCAATTACCACGACGCCAGTCACGCTCTCAGACTTCTCGGCAACGCAATACGGCAATATTGTAGATTTGAGTTGGAGTACCGCCACTGAAACCAACAATCTTGGCTTTAACCTCTACGGCGTTTACGGCTCGAGTCGAATAAAGCTCAACGCGCAAATCATTCCGTCTCAAGCGGTCAACTCTTTAGATGTATTGGACTACAACCTTACTCTGCCGCGAAAAGACTTGGTGGGTGTCCAGCAGTTTTACTTAGAAGATATTGATCTAACAGGCGCATCTAACTTCGCGGGTCCGTTTGAACTGAGCAATTCTAAAAAGCCTAAACGAGTTAAATCGACTAGAACAGACTGGAAAGCCATTGGCCTAAACAACAACGGCAAGGCCTACGGTAAGGAGAAAGCCAGCAATAAAGGCAAAAAAGCTAATTCAAACGAATCCTCAGCTGCTAACGGTAAAGTCGTTTTGGAAGTTTCCGAAAGCGGCTTAGTGGTAGTCAGCTCAGAAGCTTTAGCGGCTTTTGGTATTACTCACCAAGATCTGTCGAAAGGGCGATATTTGCTTACCGATTTCAGGGGTGAGGCGGTAGCGTCGAACTATATTGCGGGTAAACGAAAAACCGGTTCTTTGGAATTTGTAGCGGACGTTAACAAGACCTTTTACGGCGTCTCATCACGTTACACTTTGAGCATTACTGACCAACGCAACTCTGCGAAGCGTATGAAGCTTGCTTCTGATTTTCCTGTAGCAACTGGCTCAAACCAGAATTTCTACGTAGAGCGCTCTGAGGTTGCAACAGACGTCTTGTATCATATCGGCTCTCCAGTTGAGTCTGATCCATGGGTGATTGATCGAGTCATCGCTTTTGGCGATCAAGCAGCAATTCTGTCGGTCGACGTGCCGTTAGATAGTCCAGCGAGTGTAGGTGTTCCGGCCCAGGTATCTGCCCAAGTTCTCGGTGGTTTTGATCCAGATGGCAGTCAAGACCGTCTCGTAGGCCTGCTTGTGGACGGTGAAGAGCTCGACGCTAAAGTAGGGTACGGATTGCGAGCCGTTGACCTAGGCGGCGAGACGTTGATTGATGAGGGGTCTGAGGATCTAAGCGTTTCCATAAGCCTCTTACAAAACAATCAATTTGGCATTGATATCAGTTACCTAAACAATGTTGTGGTTGATTACCCTCGTGAATTTGTTGCACGCGATGGCCAGCTGAGGTTTGAATCTGCGAATTCATCCTTCACGGTAGCTGGTTTCTCCAATAGTGATGTTAAAGTGCTTGCGGTTGTAGGTGAGGACACCGTCTCAATCGGCACGTTTTCGCCTAAACAGGGACAAATCACATTCGATGGTGTTGAAGGCGCACAGGAGTATTTTGCCGTGAGCACTGCTTTGGCGCAGGTGCCGACGATTGAAACGATTTCAGAGTTTTCGATCGGCAATCTAACGGGAGACAGCTTAGTCATTGCTAACCCTGTTTTCATCGGCGCAGAGCTGAACGATTATTTAAGCTGGCGGGACGCGGAATTAGGGACCTCCTCGGCGCTGGTTTCTACCCAAGACATATACTGCCAATACTCTGGCTGTGTCCGCAGTGCGATCGCGATTAAAGACTTTGTCAGTGAATTCGCGGCTCAAAATTCGCTTAAATCGGTAATGTTAGTGGGTGGTGATGTTTACGATTACCACGACAATCTAGGAGTAGGGGCAACCGCGTTTATTCCTACTCTGTACGCCAAAACGAGTGAATTGATTCGTTTTGCTCCTGTCGACGCTTTGTTCGGCGACGTAGACAATGATGGTGTACCTGATGTACCGGTAGGGCGTTTACCTGTGCGTACTCAGCTGGAGTTGGCAAATCTATTAGAGAAGTCGAAACTTTTCAAACAGCAAGAGGGTGTGGCAACGGTTGTTCTTACTGCTGATGAACAAACCAGTCAAAGTGCCTATAACTTCGCTGAGGGAAGCGACCGTGTTGCACAAATACTGGGTAATCAGGGCTGGACACTGAACCGCCAATACCTAGACGATTACCTTTCGCAAGATGCCACGGGTTCGAATAGAAGTTTTTACGTGGAGCAGGCGCGACAAGGCATTATGCAGTCGTTGAATGCTGGGCCACGACTGTCGATCTACACTGGGCATTCAAGCGCCGTGAGTTGGTCGTTTGCGAACCTGTTTAATTACGATACGACCACTCAGCTTTCAAACCAAGGTAAGCCTGGGTTGTACTTGCAGTGGGGTTGCTACAACACATACTACTCGCATCCTACTATCGAAAGTTTGAGCCATGGTTTGCTGTTGTCTGGCGATCAGGGTGCGGCTGTTGTGATCGGCGCCTCTTCATTGACCAATGCTGTGACAGAAGAGCAGTTCGCACAACTGATCCAAGCCGACTTAGTTACCCAGAACGTCAGTGTTGGTGAAGCGATGGTGAGTGCTAAACAAGCCTTGGCCGACGAGAATGGTGTGGTGGATGTCGACATTCTGTGGTCTGTGACTTTGCTTGGTGATCCAGCGCTTAGACTGTAGCAAGCTGAGTCTAGAACGTTTGCCTAAAATTTGCAGATTTTCGCTTAGTTGATTAAAGGGCTTTATACTTAGAGCCCTGATTAATCAGCGGTTAATTCTGTATGTCTAACATCGTTTGGCTTGCCTCTTACCCCAAATCTGGGAATACATGGCTGCGCGCTTTTATCTATAACTTGGTGCACCCGAGTGAACAGCCCGCCAGCTTGGATCAGATTAGTGCGTTTTTCGAATCGGAATCTAACCCTATGTTTTTTCAAAGGTTTTTAGATAAGCCGGTCGCGCTAGCAAGCTTTGAGGAGTTGATCGCGCTGCGTCCGAAAGTTCAAGCCGACATTTTGTCCAGCCGGCCGGGCGGTAGCGTGCTGCTGAAGACTCACAATCAGCTGACCGTGTTTGAAGGCACGCCGCTGCACAATTTGGAGAAAACTGCTGCGGCCATTTATGTACTTCGTAACCCTTTGGACGTGGTGCTGTCGGTGGCAGATCATTTTTCCTTGTCTTTGGATGAGGCGATCGACTTTATCTCCAATCCCAACACCGGAACGATGACTGATGAGCAAGGTGTTGCAGGCTTTCTCGGTAGTTGGTCACAGCATGTAGAAAGCTGGACAGCGCAGTCTAGTGCGGCGTTTTTGGTGCTCAAATACGAGGACTTTTTGGATAAACCGCTCGCCAGTTTCTCTAAAGTAGCCAAATTGTTGGGCATACCCGCTAATCGACAGCAAATCCAACGTGCGATCGATTTTGCCTCATTTAAACGGTTAAAGGCAGCCGAGCAATCACAGGGCTTTGGCGAGCGCTCACAGCATTCTGAACGCTTCTTCCGAGTAGGGCGCAAGAACCAGTGGATTGATGCTCTAAGCGACGCGCAGATTGAGCGTGTAGTGGATGCGCACCGAGAACAAATGCTGCGCTTTGGCTACGTGCCTCCTAAATTTAAGTGACTGTGTTTAGGTGGCTGTGTTTAGGTGGCTGTGTTTAGGTGGCTGTGTTTGGGTGGCTGTGTTTGGGTGACAGGGGAAGGACCAAGTGAGGCTTGACTGAAAGCTCGTATTCTTCGCACTATTCGAACGCCTGTTAGCTTAAACTCTCGCGCTTAAAACAATAACTCAACCGCTGGACGAAGCCTTACAAACCGAGCCAAATCAGGCTGTTTTGTGGTCATGCCAATGTTTGCATCATATTTAGCACCTAAAGGAGCCCCAAAAAATGTACCGAAACCGATCCAATGTTCTGCGCTACGCTGGCGCTATTGCGCTAACTTGCTTGATGTCGCTGCTTGCTTTTGCGCCTTCTTTCGCGCAAGACTCCGCTGCACCAGCCGAGCAAGAAAAATCCGCTGTAACTGAAAAAGCAGTGCTAATTACTGGGGCCACATCAGGTTTGGGCTTAAGAATGACCGAAGTATTGTCGCAAAACGGCTACATTGTGTACGCGGGTGGTCGTGATCAAGACGACTTAGACCGCCTTGAGGCAATGGACAACGTCGAGGCCATACGGTTGGATGTGACCAGCACGGCCGATATGCAAGCAGCCGTTGCGACAGTTAAAGCAAAAGGTCGCGGCTTGTATGGTTTGATCAATAACGCGGGTTTATCAATTTTTGGACCGATGACCGAAGTGCCTTACGCTCAAGTTGAGTTTTTGTTTGACGTAAACGTTTTGGGCCCATACCGCGTCACCCAAGCGTTCGCACCCTTGCTCATTGAGAGCCAAGGCCGCTTGTTTACCACCGGCAGTATTGCGGGGTCGGGCGTCAGCCCAATGATGGGGCATTACGCGATGAGCAAATACGCAGTTGAGGCCATGGTAACGGCGTGGCATAACGAACTAAGCCCGGCAGGGGTTACGGTAGGTGTTGTAGAGCCTGGAGCGTTTGCGTCGAATATTGGTAACGCGGCTTTAGAGCGTTTAGAACAATTAAACTACTGGAGTGAGGATTCGGCCTACGCTGAGCTAAGAGCACGTTACTTCGAAGCACTAGCGAACTTTGATCAAGGCAAAGACCCATTGCCTGTGGCGCAAGCTGCATTGGATTTTATGTCGTCTGACACCCCAAAAATGCGCTACATGGTGACGCCGAATGCGGGTTCCGCTGAGCGCACTATGCGTAATTTGATCAGCCGCGTGGCTGAGCAGAACCACGATCATGAATTTAGCCTAGATCGCGAACGCTTGATCGAAATTCTGGATGAGGAAATGGCTAAGCAGCGTCCTGTTGCTATGCCAGAATCAGAGCAAGACGAAGCGGCTGAGTAGTATCCCTCTCAGGTTTTAACGAATTAAGCAGGCTTTTATGTAGTTATCTTGCAATGCGGTTATTCATAAACTGAATAGCCGCTAAAGCAACAGAGAGCGCCGTTACTCACTATAATGACGTCCGCGCTGACATTGCAGGTTGCAGGGCGCAGCGGGTGGTACACAGCGCGGCATTCCAGAACTCAATCAATGCCCTAAACACAACCATAAACACAGCAATAATCACAACAATCTGGCGAGACCAGACCACATACTCAAAAGCGTTGAAACGGTTCAGCGCTTGATTCAGGAGAGCTTAATGTACAAAGGAAAAGCGATATCGGTATCAATGCACGATGGTGGCATTGCCGAGCTCCGATTTGACCTCGAAGGCGAGTCGGTTAATAAGTTCAACGCGTTAACCGTAGGCGACTTAGCCGCGGCCCTTGATGCGATAGAACAGTCGAATGAAGTCAAAGGCGTACTGCTGACGAGCGGCAAGCCCGTGTTCGTTGTGGGCGCTGACATTACTGAGTTTGGCTCACAATTCGGTCCTAAAGCGAGCGGTAGCTTCGACAAGTCTAAGGATCCCGCTAATGAGGCGTTCAATCGCTTAGAGGATCTCGATGTGCCAACCGTTGCGCTGATTAACGGTTACGCCATGGGTGGCGGACTTGAAGTGACTTTGGCTTGTGATTTTCGAATCATGAGTACGGCGGCCAAAATTGGTTTGCCTGAAACGAAATTAGGCATCATTCCTGGCTGGGGCGGTACGGTGCGTTTGCCGCGTATTGCCGGTGCTGACACAGCGATTGACTGGATTGCATCAGGCAAAGAGCAGCGTCCTGATGTGGCCTTGCAGGCCGGTGTAGTGGACGGAGTCGTAGAACCAGACCAACTAATGGCGGCGGGTATGACCGTGGTGCAGAACGCGATTGCTGGCTCAATGCCCTATGCAGAGCGCCGTGCGGCCAAGAAAGGCCCGCTTAAGCTCAACCAAACTGAAGCAATGATGGCGTTTGAAACATCTAAAGCGTTCGTTGCGGGGATGGCTGGTCCGAACTACCCAGCTCCAATTGTTGCGATCGAATGCATGCAAAAAGCGGCCGGTATGTCGCGTGATGAGGCGCTGCAAGTTGAAGCAGAAGGCTTTGTTAAAGTGGCCAATACTGAAGTCGCGACGTCTCTGATCGGCATTTTCTTGAGTGATCAGTTGATCGCTAAGAAGGCCAAAGGCTGGGAAAAGCGCGCCGACAAGAAAGTTGAATCGGCGGCGGTACTCGGTGCTGGCATTATGGGCGGAGGTATTGCCTATCAGTCGGCGCTTAAAGGCGTACCCATCAAAATGAAAGACATCAATCAAGCCGGTATTGATCTTGGTTTGAGCGAAGCGAATAAATTGCTGTCTAAGGCGGTTAAACGCGGTCGCATGAGCGTCGAAAAAATGGGCGGTGTGCTGGCTTCGATTGATTCCACGCTGTCCTACGACAATTTTGACGAGCTGGATATTGTGGTTGAGGCTGTGGTCGAAAACCCGAAAGTGAAGCACAGCGTATTGGCCGACGTTGAAAAAACAGTCAGCTCAGATGCCATTATTGCATCGAATACGTCAACCATATCAATCACTTACCTTGCCGAAGCCCTAGAACGCCCAGAAAATTTCTGTGGCATGCACTTTTTTAACCCCGTGCACGCCATGCCCTTGGTTGAGGTGATCAAAGGCGAAAAGTCTTCAGACACCGCAATCGCTAGAACAGTGGCTTATGCCAATCGTCTAGGCAAGAAAGCGATCGTGGTTAAAGATTGCCCAGGATTCTTGGTTAATCGTGTGCTTTTCCCATACTTTGCGGGCTTTATGGGCCTACTCAAAGATGGCGCCGACTTTACGGTCATCGACAAGACTATGGAGCGTTGGGGCTGGCCTATGGGTCCTGCTTATCTAATGGACGTAGTGGGTATTGATACCGGCGAGCACGCCCAAGCGGTTATGGCGGACGGTTTTCCTGATCGCATGACCAAGGAATACAAGACGGCCGGCGATGTGATGTACGAAAACACTCGCTACGGTCAGAAAAACGGCAAAGGCTTTTACGTTTACGAGATGGATAAGCGTGGCAAACCGAAAAAGGTAGTCGATCCAAGTGTTTACGAGCTATTGGCGCCGCACGTTGATGCGCAAAAAGAGTTCGATAAAGAAGAAATCATTACTCGCATGATGTTGCCAATGGCGACGGAACTGGCGCGCTGTTTGGAAGAGGGCATTGTTGAATCGGCAGCTGAAGCCGATATGGCTTTGATCTACGGCGTTGGCTTCCCTCCGTTCAGGGGTGGTGTGTTCCGTTGGTTAGACAGCATAGGATTAGCTGAATTTGTTGCTTTGTCTGATAAGTACAAGCATCTAGGCAAGCTGTATGAAGCGACCGATACTCAGCGCAAAATGGCTGAAGCGGGCGAAACATACTACGCATAGGCTGCGATTTACGCTCTTAAACACAAGAAAATGCATTAATACCGTGCTGCTTGGGTCACTTTAGATCACTACTCTATAAGCCCAGCAGCGCAGCAAAATAGGAAAAAATTATGACTATTAATCCAAGAGACGCAGTGGTTGTTGATTTCGCGCGCACTGCGATGGGTCGATCTAAAGGCGGTTGCTTTCGCAATACTCGAGCAGATGAGCTCAGCGCCGGGGCAATTAACGGACTGCTAGCGCGAAATTCCGCGCTAGATCCGGCGGAAATTGACGACTTGATCTGGGGTTGCGTTATGCAACGCGACGAGCAGGGTGCCAATTTAGCGCGCTTCGTAGGCTTGCTCGCGGGCTTACCGCATACCGTACCAGCCCAAACAGTGAATCGTTTGTGTGGTTCTTCAATGTCGGCGATGCATACCGCTACGGCAAACATTCGTGCTGGTATTGGCGATGTTTACTTGGTTGGCGGTGTAGAGCACATGGGCCACATCGATATGAACTCGGGCGTCAACCCCAACCCAGAACTCGGTCTTTCTGTGGCGAAAGCGGCGGGTAGCATGGGCATGACAGCAGAAATGCTGGCGATGATGCACGGTATCAAGCGTGAAGATATGGACAAGTTCTCAGTCCGCTCACACATGATGGCCGATAAAGCACGTTCAGAAGGTAAGTTCGCCAACGAGATTATTCCAGTTATGGGGCATGACGAAAATGGCGTGCCAATGATGATTGAGCACGACGAGACGATTCGCCCAGATACAACGCTCGAAGGTCTCTCGGCACTTCGTCCAGTGTTTAATCCTAAGGGCGGCACGGTGACGGCAGGCTCTTCATCGCAGGTGACTGATGGTGCCTCGGCTATGTTGATTATGTCAGCGGAGCGAGCGAATGCTTTGGGTCTAAAGCCAAAAGCTCGCATCACATCTACAACTCTCGCGGGTGTGGATCCATCAATTATGGGATATGGGCCAGTGCCGTCGACCAAGAAAGCACTGAAGCAACTTGGCTTGACTATGAATGACATTGACTACGTTGAGCTGAATGAAGCCTTCGCTGCGCAATCATTGCCGGTACTTAAAGACCTTGATTTGCTCGACAGCATGGATGACAAAGTTAACGTGCACGGCGGCGCGATTGCATTGGGCCACCCATTTGGTTGCTCAGGCACACGTATCTCAGGCTCTTTGCTCACCGTTATGGAGGACCGAGATTTTAATCTGGGGATATCCACCATGTGCATCGGTTTAGGTCAGGGTATTACAACCGTGATGGAGCGCTTAAACTAAGCGTACTCTTAAAAGAAAGGCGAGCTTCGGCTCGCCTTTTTTGAATTCAAAATAATTATAAGTATCTTAAAAACAATAAGTTAAGTAACTTATTTGAACTAATTTAGCGAGGAAGTGATGATTTTCTACGATTGTGCAACAGCCCCAAGCCCCCGCCGAGCGCGTATTTTTCTAGCCGAGAAAGGCGCTGAGCATGAAACCGTTATGGTGGATCTGTCGAATCGTGAGCAATTAAGTGACGACTTCAGAGCAATCAATCCTCGTTGTACCGTGCCAGCCCTCAAGCTTGAAGACGGCACAGTGCTTACCGAAAACGCAGGTATAGCCGCGTATCTCGAGGCGCAATACCCTGAGCCGCCGTTGTTAGGCCGAGACGCGACTGAAAAAGGCTTGGTCGCGGCTGCCAACGTGGCAATTGAGTTTGACGGAATGTCCGCAATTGCTGAAGCATTGCGTAACTCTTCGCCTTACATGCAAGATCGAGCGCTTACGGGTCCTGATAACTACGCGCAAATTCCAGAACTTGCTGCACGCGGTAAGCAAAGAGTGGAAGTGTTTTTCGACCGTCTCAACGAGCAGCTTAAAGACAAAGAATTCTTAGTTAATGATCATTTCAGTTTGGCCGACATCACCGCCGCGGTGACGGTGGATTTCGCGCGAATCATTAAAGTTACGGCACAAGATCATCATGCCGATCTGATCCGCTGGCGAGCAGGCATTGCGGAGCGACCTAGCTTTTCGCTTTAATTCAGCCGCT
>CAZOIG010000316.1:0-3779 GCA_964579235.1 uncultured Gammaproteobacteria bacterium | reverse complement strand
TACGCCGAAGTCGCAACAGACTGCGCCCTACCAATGCAGCCGATTATTCCTGATGGCAATGTAGCCAGTATGGATGAGCTTGTAGCCGCTCAAACTGCATTCAAAGCGTACCAGTCTAATCTTGTAGAATACCGTCAGTGTCTTGGCGAAGCTGAAACAGCTCTGGATTCAGAATCAGAGCAATTTGAAGCCGATAAGTTGAAGATCTTAGATATGCACAATGCATCGGTTGACTATGAAAACGAAACCGCTGAGCAATTTAACGTATCCGTTCGAGCCTACAAAGCAAGAAACCCAAGCTAGTATTTGCTCTAAGGGTTGTGGTTGAAGCCAGACCCTTCGCTTAAGCAAAAACTGGATATTAAAAAAGCAGCCATTGGGCTGCTTTTTTAATGTTTGGAAGTAGTTGTCGTTGGTTATGCACTTAAGCTTTGCAACACCGACTCGTGCTCCTTTAGTAGACGTTGCGGAGTGCGCTCGCCGTAAGAGCGTAGGTAGTCGCCGACAGCCTGCATTTCATCCTGCCACTGAGCTTTGTCAACGTGACGCAAAGCCTGCCAGTCTTCGGCACTAAAATCCAAATTATCAAGGTTAAGAGAGTCTTCAGTTGGCAAGAAGCCGATTGGTGTTTCAACCGCAGAAGCTTCACCTTTGCATCGTCCGATAATCCACTCAAGCACTCGCATATTTTCGCCAAACCCAGGCCACAAAAATCGACCATCGGCGTCTTGGCGAAACCAATTTACGTGAAAAATCTCAGGCAACTTGTCTGACTTTTCAGCAAAGCTCAACCAGTGACCCCAATAGTCTGCGAAGTTATAACCGCAGAATGGCTTCATAGCCATCGGATCACGTCGTACTAAACCAACCTCACCAGTCGCAGCTGCGGTGGTTTCAGATGCTACTCCGGCGCCCACTAAGACACCGTGCTGCCATGACTTAGACTGATACACCAAAGGCGCCAGTTCGCGTCGGCGGCCACCAAAGACGATCGCAGAGATAGGCACGCCCTCAGGTGCCTCGGCGAGTTCTGAATAAGCCCGATTTTCAGTCGCGGAAACAGTAAATCGAGAATTTGGGTGTGCAGCAGGACCAGTTTCAGCATTAAAAGGCTGACCTTTCCAGTCAATTGCTGGCTCGCCCTCTTTCTTATCTTCCCACCATGGCTGTTCGTCAGCAGTTTTGCCCACATTGGTGAAAATCGTATTGCGCTTAATCATGTCGAACGCATTACGATTGGTTTTAGCGTTAGTGCCTGGCACTACTCCAAAATATCCCGCTTCGGGGTTCACAGCACGCAATTGACCTTCGCCATCCATGTGCAACCACGCGATATCATCACCTAGAGTCCAGATTTTCCAATCTTTGTACTCCTCTGGTGGAATCAACATTGCTAAATTGGTTTTCCCGCAGGCCGATGGGAAGGCAGCCGCAACATAGTGTGTTTCACCTTCCGGGCTTTCCAACCCAAGAATCAACATGTGCTCAGCCAACCAGCCTTCTTGTCTTGCTTGCCAGCTCGCGATCCGTAAAGCGTGGCACTTCTTGCCAAGCAAGGCATTACCGCCATAGCCCGAACCGAAACTCATAATTGAGTATTCTTCTGGGAAATGCATGATAAATCGACGATCAGGATCTAGATCACCGGTAGAGTGCAGCCCCTTAACAAACGGGTCACCGCGTTCAATACGAGCTAGAGCACCCGACCCCATGCGTGTCATCAACTTCATGTTAATCACAACATAAGGGCTATCAGTAATTTCAACACCACATCGCGAGTAAGGTGAATCGACCGGCCCCATGCAATATGGAATGACGTACATAGTACGCCCTGCCATGCAGCCCTCAAATAGGCTGTTCATCTGTTGCTTGGCTTCGTCTATCGGCATCCAATTATTGTTCTTACCGACATCTTCTTTCTCAGTCGTGCAAATGAAGGTCAAGTGCTCTACGCGCGCCACGTCTTGTGGATCTGAGAGGTGTAAGTAACAGTTGGGGTGTGTGTCTTGATTAAGGGGGGAAAGAGTGCCGGACTCGGTCATTTGCTGGACCATAGACTGGTACTCTTGCTCAGACCCATCACACCAAACAACAGAGTCTGGTTTAGTCTGAGACGCAACTTGGTCGACCCAAGCTTGAAGAGTTTCGTTTGTTGTCATTTTAGATACCCGTTGAGCACAGCACCGCTGCAAACTCTGGTCAATCTAAGAGTGATACTCCATCGTATCAACTTATCTCGATAACCAAAGCCAACACAGACGCCAGCTCACTTGGTTAGTTCTCGTGAATGTGCAAAGCAGGTACCGAAAGTATTAAGGTCTGCTTTTTCAATGGCGCGAAGTCTAACAAATAGCGGCGATAAAAGACTAATAATGCTGTCTTATATCCCCTATTTGATTATCAAATTGAAGCTTATAAAGCGCCACCACCGAAAGGCCGAGGCAAGGCAAATCTTGCGAAACAGCTTATCCAGAACTCTGAGGAATGCGTAAGCGCTGACCAACTCGAATGGTTGAGTCTCGGCCCAATTGATTGGCTCTGAGTAGAGAGTTGCAGGCTACACCGTAACGTCGCGCTATACCGCAAGCGGTCTGACCGGATGCCACAACGTGCCAGTCATCGACGCCTGCAACGTTTAGGGTCTGCCCAACTCTTATCACGCTGTTGCGTGTCAAACCATTGAGAGCCAGTAGCGCATCGCAGCTCATTGAGTGTCGGCGCGCAATACTGCAGGCTGTATCACCGCGTTTTACCGAGTAAGTTGCATACACTCCACCGGTCGGGGAGCTCGAAGAGACTGCGGCCACGGAAATCCCGCCAGTTTTGGTGGGAACCTTAATGCGTTTGCCTTTGTACACGGTCGCGCGTCGATCAAGCTTATTCAGTCGAATCAACTCGCGACAGCTTGCCTTGTATTTTTGCGCAATCAAACACGCAGACTCTCCGGAGCGCACTCGATGCCACACAAAACCGGGGCGCTCAGTCTCCTTCGGCAACGTGCTCAACTTGGACAAGGCAGACGACCAACCGCTCTCTCTGAACGGCAGGCGTATTTCGTAGTTCGTCGGAATCAGCGCTTTGTGCTTCCAAATAACCGATTTAAAGCTTGGATTGAGCTTCTTAAACTGCTCGTCGTCAATCGACAATTCGCTGATCAATCGTTTAGCTGATGTCTTGCGATCTAACTCCACAGCGTTAAATGAATAAAGGCGCTGCGAGAAATCTGGTGTGATTTCTCCAAAAAACAAATCACTGTTTTGAGCAACATGGCGCGCTGCCAAAAAACTTGCGTAAAAATTTCTCACCGCAGTTTGAAAACTGGGCGATTTATACTCTTTGAGCAAACGCTCATAATCCAAGCCCACTTGAGCTATCGCGCGCTGCATGCCCCGTACGCCGTAGTTATACGAGGTAATAACGAAGGGGTTGAGTTGCTTTGCTTCAACCGCATGACCGTTCTCAAAGGCTGTTGTGGATAAGCGATCAACCGAGTCGCGAAAATACTTGGCCGCGCCATAGGTTGCGCGAATTGGGTCGTATCGATCATCGATCACTTCATTCACGACCATTCCCAAACTGCGTCCCGTGGCAGGCATAATCTGCCACAAACCCGCTGCCCCAACGTGAGACAAGGCTTTTGGATTAAAGGCCGACTCGACAAATGGGAGGTATTGCAACTCAGGCGTTAAATTATGCGCTTCGAGCGCATCGAGTATGGTGGGTCGATACAATTTGAATTGCTCAAGCGCCGAGAGCATTCGATCGCTATTACCCGATTG
>CAZOIG010000315.1:0-3403 GCA_964579235.1 uncultured Gammaproteobacteria bacterium | reverse complement strand
TCATTGACGCCGCATTAAAGCAAAAGCTCGTGACTCCAGAAAAAGTAGCGGAGGCGGGAGAAGACATTGCATACAGACTCATATTTTCCGACGGTATTAGTTCCACCAGTGAACATATAACGAAAGACAGTGGCCGCGGCGTTGGTCTCAGCGCTGTCAGGAACCTGTTACGCGAAAAATCAGGCCGGATTCGAGTTAGCAGTAAAAAAGGTCGATATACCCAATTTACAGTAGCGCTACCGATTGGCTTGAACCCGGAGATTCTGAACACTAATCCTGTCCGAGGAGGAGCTAGCGTATGAAATCGCTAAAACTCATGGTTGTAGACGACTCGATGGTGATTCGCGAGAAGATTGCCGCTGTTTTAAGTCGACACGAATACGCTCTCGACATTGTAGCCAGCGCATCGAATGGCTTAGAGGCAATAGAGATGTTTGATGTTCATTGCCCAGATGTGGTCACGCTAGATATAACCATGCCTATTATGGATGGAATCGAAACAATCGAAACGATGCTGAGGATTAATCCAGACGCAAAGATTTTAGTTGTTTCTGCATTAGCTGATAAAACTACTTTAATCAAAGCAATGCACTTGGGCGCTTCTGGGTTTTTGTGTAAGCCCTTTAACGATGCTGAGCTTGATGAGGCGATTATCGATTTACTAGAGGATTTGTTTTAATGGACAACCAAGAACTAGCCGTATTTGTTGAGGCGGTGGAGAACTACTTCCCCACTGTTACGGGGGTCTCTGCAAATGTGAGTTCACCCTATTTGATCAACGATATTAATGAGCACTTAAGTGACTACACAGGAATAATCTCGATTTCTGGTATTCAAAAAGGATCGGTATTCTTCACAACATCGGTCCAGATGGCGCAAGCCTTAATGACTAGCATGGGTATTCGAGAATACGACGACGCGAAGCAAATGGATATTGTCGGCGAAGTCTGCAACACCATCTCGGGTAATGCTCGAAAAGTCTTTGGCGACAAATTTATGATTAATGTGCCAATCATCTTAAAAGGAAAATCAGAGCACATTCGGATTTCAAAAATAAATGATATCTACTTAATCCCCGTAAATTGGCGAGGATTCGTCGCTAATTTGATTATTAACCTCAATCAAGACTGACCATGCGACTTACTATACCGGCTTTGGCCCTCCTCATTTTGTATTCGCCCACATCGTTTGCGGCCGAACCACTCACAAGCACCAGTAGCTCAATATTTATTGTTTGGTTAGCGTTTTGTTGTGCTTTAGTTTTGTTGATGCAGTGCGGCTTTATGTTAGTTGAGGGTGGCTCCGTTCGATCAAAGAATTCAATTAATGTGATCCTTAAAAACTTCGTTGATGCGGGGCTAGGCACTCTAGGATTCTGGATAATTGGTTTTGGGCTAATGTTTGGCACGAACATGACCGGGTACTTGGGTACAGACGGTTTTATGCCCAGAGACCTAAGCGGTTTAGAGTCTGTAGAGTTGATGTATCAAATGTTGTTTGCGGTGACAGCAGCGACCATCGTTTCAGGCGCAATTGCAGAACGAACGAGCTTCTTGCCTTATATAGTCGGTGCTTTTTTCATCACTTCAGTCGTTTACCCCGTGTATGGCTCATGGGTTTGGGGCGGAGATGGTCAGCAAGCTGGTTGGCTCAGGGCGATCGGCTTCTATGACGCTGCTGGTGCTTCTGTAGTCCATGCCCTAGGTGGATGGTGTGCCTTAGCGGTTCTAATATTAGTTGGCCCGCGGCAGGGTCGCTTTGATCGCAAAGGGCGAGCTTTTCAAATTTCAGGTCACAACCTTCCATTAGTTGCGATAGGCGGTTTTATACTTTGGTTTGGATGGTTGGGCTTTAACGGAGGAGCAGTCAAGTCAGACTTTTCAAATCTTGGAGCTATTTTGCTAACTACTCACCTCGGTGCCGTTGGGGGTATTGTTGGCGCTATAGCTGTGCTCGTCTTACACAAGAGAGGGCTCCTTATCACTTACATCGTAAACGGAGCAATTGGTGGATTGGTTTCTGTTACCGGAGCTGTGGATGTGCTGTCGCCTGAGCATGGATTGCTAGTGGGATTCATAGGAGGAGTGATTACGGTTTATGGCACCTGGTTGTTGTTGTCTTTTCAAATCGATGATGTTGTGGGCGCAGTGCCCGTACACGCATTTTGTGGTTCATGGGGTGCGTTAGCAGCCGGCATCTTTTATCAAGGTGACATGTTCAACGTTGACCGAATGACTGTACAGTTTGTCGGCCTAATAGCGGTAATGACATGGGCTTTTTTGGCGACATACTCTATCTTTTGGGTGCTTGATAAAGTCTTCGCTTTACGGGTAACAACTAGGGCTGAAATTCGAGGGCTGGATATCAGCGAGCACAAAGAGATAGGCTATAGTGATTTCGTAACTTCACTCGTGAAGGCGGACAAGTAGGCAAAGATGACTAAAGATCACAAAGTAGTCTACGCTGGCTTAAAAAAAGCTTGTAAAGAAAGACAAATTCAAAAAGTCGGTTTTGATCGCTGGAGGCAAAAATTTTCAAGTAATGAATTTGATATTGCTGACATTGTTAATGACCTGACTACGTTTTTGGACCTTGGGGCAACTGAGCGAAAGATATTACTTATCAGCATGCATGCTGCATTTTCGCGGAGCGAGACTGAGCTCGACGCAGTACCCGAATATATTATGGCAGGCGAGTCGGCAGAAGCTGATATCGCCGATGATAATCAAAACGAGTTATTTCAATCTGTTATAAAGCCGGGCTTTGTTGTAGCTACTCAGTCTCTATTTCATTTGATAGAGCAGGACATTAGAAGACATCACAAGTCAGCTGCAGGCGATTGGAAAGCTTCTTTGCTGGAATATAAAGGATCCGGTCTTTCGTTAACCGAAGTAGGCCTTATGGATGAATTTCAAAAATACGACTGGGCCCTTTCTGAGAATACGGATTTGCCAACCTGTCAGAATCTCGCTCATGAAGGCTACTTACGATTGACTCAAATCATCGGCCCTGTAGAAGCCGATTTGTGTGTGGCTAGAATTTGGTCGACGTTAACGAGCACGCAATACAAGGATGATTTTGACGCGAGCTTGCTGATTTAGTATTCACATAAACCGATTCGAGTAGATTTTTGCTTTTCAAACACGTCCACTCAAAAACCCATGCGCTCTTCTAACTCGAAATGGTAACGTGTAAATACTAGTAATTTCACATGCTAGCTTAACTACTTAAACGCCCTAATTACAGAATCGCCCACAACCAGTAGTCGTTGTCGCTGGTGCCGCGGTAGTCGTTGTTGGTGCTGCAGTGGTGGGGGCTGTTGTCGTCGTGGTTGTTGGCGTTGCAGTGGTGGGAGCCGCTGTAGTCACCGTAGTCGGTGGCGCTCCGGTGGTTGTTGTAGCCA
>CAZOIG010000314.1:0-1841 GCA_964579235.1 uncultured Gammaproteobacteria bacterium | reverse complement strand
AGATGGTCAACTCCTTCAATTGAACGATCAAGACTGGGAACGTGATCGTATGCGCCGAGATAAAAAATGTGCCAAGACTTTCGCTTTAGTTGAGCTAGGCTTTTAGGCAGATCTTGCAAAATAGTATCAAGAAAAAGAGCGTCATCCTCCAACACCAAAATACTGTCGAGTCCGTGTTGTTCAGCTATCTGGATCAATTTCCTATGCGATAAGGCGCACCCAATATGGTGGCTATCCGGCGTCATAATCGCGGGAAATCGAATCACGCGTTTATCAATACCCAACCGTTCAAACCGATTTTGCGCGGTGGTCCAACGATCATTTCTACTGCTGGCATTGATACAAAAAATCGCGTCGAAAAAGTCGAAGGGGTTGACTGAATCTGGTTCGCGAAGATGATTTTTGGGCAAGCTTTTTCGAAGACTATTGCGCTCTAAAACGTCTTCGATGTTACTGAATATCACTACTCCAGTATCAGCAAAACCCCAAACTGTATTAACAACATCTTCGTATATGGTATTTATTTCAACCGCGTACTGTTCAGCAAGCGCCGTCAATAGCGCAGCAATAGTGTTATCACTACTCAAGGCGTCGAAGATGCTGATGGCGGTAGCATTGAGGCGCAACCGCTTGTCGGCAGCAGGCACAATCAGATAGACCTCGCCATCAAATTCATACCGGTGCCATTCATCATTTGGAATGGCTATTATTTCTTGTAAAGAAACCGTGTCGAACAATTGCCAACTATCCATAGCGAAACCCAATCAAAAATCCTTTGTATAAGGTGTATACGACGATGCACTGTATCCTGAATGCAATGTGCCGTCTATCAATTACGCAATGCGTGAGATACCATTCAGCTCACTATTCAAACGACTGACAGGACAAACATGGACACTTCAAAACTCTTTTCTCTCGAAGGTAAAGTAGCACTAGTAACTGGCGGTTCTCGCGGTATTGGCAAGATGATTGTTGAGGGCTTTTTAGCGCAAGGCGCGAAGGTTTATATCTCTTCGCGTAAAGCCGATGTGTGCGACGCGGTGGCTGCAGAGCTTGGCCCGAACTGCTTCTCACTACCTCAAGATCTTAGTTCCATTGAAGGGTGTAAAGCCTTAGCTGAGAAGTTTGCAAGCATTGAGCCAAAGCTTGATGTTTTGATTAACAACGCAGGAGCGGCTTGGGGAATGCCTTTTGAGGAATTCTCTGAGCATGGTTGGGATAGAGTGATGGATCTGAACCTGAAGTCACCCTTCTTTTTGTTGCAAGCGCTTCATCCCTCATTAGTCGCAGCGGGGAACCCGAGTTCACCTGCAAAGGTCATCAATATCACTTCGATCGACGGTTTACGACTGAACCCGTGGGACACTTATAGCTACCATGCTTCAAAGTCTGCGCTGATTTATCTTACCAAGCGCTTAGCGGCTCGTTTAGTGACAGAAAACATCAATGTAACGTCGATTGCTCCGGGAGCGTTTCCTTCGGAAATGAATCGCGCAGCGCGCGATCACGGTGACGAAGTAGCGAACGGAATTCCGTCTAGGCGAATCGGTGTAGCTGAGGATATGGCGGGTACAGCAATCTACTTAGCGAGCAGAGCTGGCGACTATGTTGTTGGCGACACCATTGCGGTAGACGGTGGCATCGTAAACGCCCAATTAGGGCCAAGCATCGACGCTTAGCGTTCGCACAACAACGGATGACTTTGCCCAAAGAAAAGGCGGTGTGAAAACACCGCCTTTTTTGTTGCATATTACTGCAGTTACTTCTTAAGTAGCTTAACAATAAATAGCAAAATCACCGCACCTACGGTTGCCATCACAATTGAACCAACCACACCGGTC
>CAZOIG010000313.1:0-2018 GCA_964579235.1 uncultured Gammaproteobacteria bacterium | reverse complement strand
ACCCAGAGTCCGTGGGATAAGTATTATCGTATGCACGATTACATCGTCATCGAACGGCCCGGACTCATTGGTGGTATGGATGGCTTAGACGCAAGTCGCGCAGGTATATCAGGACACTCAATGGGCGGGCACGGCGCCTTGACCATTGGTCTGAAACACCCTGAACACTACTCCTCTATATCGGCGTTTTCACCAATTGTGGCGCCAAGCCAAGTTCCATGGGGCGAGAAGGCGTTGGGTAACTATCTTGGCAGTGACCAATCCTCATGGCTTGAATACGATGCTTGTGCATTACTGGCTGAAGCGCAGGAGCACACGCCAATTTTAATCGATCAAGGCACGGCTGATAATTTTTTGGAAGAGCAACTCAAAACCCATCTGCTACAAGAAGCGGCGCAAAGTGCGGGCTACCCAGTCAGCGTGCGGATGCAAGAGGGCTATGATCACTCGTATTTTTTCATTGCGACGTTTATTCAAAGTCACTTAGAGTTTCATAGCGAATACCTAGCGCAGCGCACTTAGCTCCGGGCTTTATTTGCGCGGATTAAACACGCGGGCGGCAAAAATCATGACGCTGCCGATAATGAAAAACGCTGCACCTAAGCCCACGATATTAATCAGTACTTGAGGCAGGCCGTGTGCGGCGACGTCTAGAAACGGGTAAGGATACTCGCCCGATTGGCTAGATCTCGCCAAAGCGTAGACGCTGTACAGCAACGGCCAAGCAATCCACACCGCTGGTTTTTTCCAGCTTAGCTCATTGCGATTGACGTACCACAACCACCACAAGAGACTTAGTGCTGGCGCTACGGTGTGAACCAGTTGATCGGCTACTGCATGCAATCCCTGCGGGTCCCACAAATGCGCCAATAGGGCGTGGTACACCAAACCTACGCCCGTAATGGACATAACCACTGCGCTGATAATCGCCGTGCTGGGCGCTTGTTTTGCTAAGCCAACGCGAAACATCACCAGCATCACTAAAAAGTTGGTCAGAATGGTGAAAAAGCGCGACAAATTCAGTATAGCTCCACTCACAGAGCCGAATTCGATAGTCGACAAGTATGTTCGCAACAAAAGGCTTGAGAAGATCAATAAGCCAATCGCTAAGGCTGTGCGTTTTGCGGTAAGGGAATAAAAATGGGCTTGCATAGAGTAGCTCTTGAAAGTTTTTATAGTATGAACGCTATTCTGCCGACAGGCCGGGCGCTTGCCAAAGGTCATCGCCGTTGGCGTCAACGTAAATGGGGTTAGAAAATGCGTACGGGCTGATGTGCGCGTAAACTTTACGATAGTCTTCTGTGACTGGCCCCGTGACCTCGATGGTCACAAAGCTGTCTTGCTCAAAGTTTAGGGTTCGCACAATAGACTGCTCTCGCTGATCATCAAGTTTGACGGTTTCAATTGTTTCGCCGTTCACCTGAATCAACAATTCCGACGCTGGCATCCAGTCGCTCTTTTTGACTGTAACGCTAAGTTCGGCTTGCTTGGTGGAAATCTGCGAGCCCATCGGCTGGCCGTTCAATGAGACATCGATTAATGGGCCGTTAGTCCCATAGGCATCACCTTTTTTCAAAGCGCGCAAAAACTCAGTCTGATCAAAACTCTCGACAGAGTCGTTGCGCATCGCCACCATGGTGCGCGGCACGCCAACTTGCTCACTGTAGCCGTGCGAATCACTATTTGCCACGCCAACGATCCGAAAACCTTGTTTTACAAAAGAAAGCCAATCTTTACGAACCGCATTAAGGCGGTCCTGATAACGATCGTGCCCGGGGTTGACCACCTCGATTAAGTCAAAGTCGATATCTCGGATACCTGTTACTGGATCGGCTTCGATCAGGGTGTTGTTGGGAGCGGAAGTAATTGCTAGGTCGGGCTGATACGGGTGACCCGCCACGCCCATGTGTTCTAAGAAATCACCATTACTAATTCTGTCTTCGAAGTCATTGGGTATAGCTCCGCTGAGAGCCGAATCTTGGCGAGGGTGATTCAGCTGCACCAGAATATCTGGGTGC
>CAZOIG010000312.1:0-2058 GCA_964579235.1 uncultured Gammaproteobacteria bacterium | reverse complement strand
TGATCGGCCTGCGCCGCCAGAACATTTTCGATTTGCGCTGCCTGTTCTGAACTCAGCTCTTGCTGATCTACACGGCGATCAAAAAGTCCGTCGGCCTCATTCAAACCAAGTTCTTCACGCAAGGTTGCTGTATCAGCATTTTCTGAGTTTTCACTTTTTGGAGTACTGCTTGCTTGGTCTAAACCCTGATCATCCATCGCCTGAGGCGAGACCACTTTTGTCTCTAAACCATCGGTAGGCGCATTCGAGCCTTCTAATAGACCTTTAGAAAAGCTCAATGCCAGAGCGACAACGGCTGTTAGTATCGCAAGTACTGCAGCGCGAGGCCATTTGGAGGAGGGTGAATGGCCAAGCTTGTCTTCAAACGAGGCCGAACAATCAAGACAGGTTAGCTGTTTTGCTCGCTGCGAGGAACCGACGTTGGTGTCGGCCAGCGCCGCGTGGTTAGTGGTCACCATGAACGAGCCACACTTTGGACACTCTCTGCTACCCGAAGTAGTTTTTTTGGTGTTCATAACAATGTGGCCCTGACTCAATATTTGGTGCGCTCAAAGGCAATCCCCTTCCTACACCACCGTTTTGGAATTGAGCGCACCTTAGCAGAGAATCGTGTAGCCGTGCTAAACCTCACAGATTTTTACAAGTTGCTTGATCGCTGCAAGGTCTCACTACTAGCTGGGACACTACTCGTCGGTCACGCAGCCTTGAGACGCATCGGTCACGTTTTTGATGTACTTATATAATGTACCGCGTCTGGCTTTAAGCTCCGGCGCAACCCATTTTGCTTTTCTGGCTTCGATCTCAGCCGCATCGACATCAAAATCAATAGTATTGTTGACCGCATCAAGCGTAACGATATCGCCATCTTCGACTAAAGCTATTGGGCCGCTCTCTTGAGCTTCTGGTACCACATGCCCAACAATGAAACCGTGCGAGCCACCGGAGAAACGACCATCGGTAATCATAGCCACGTCTTCGCCCAAGCCAGCACCCATAACCGCTGACGTTGGCTTCAACATTTCTGGCATGCCCGGCCCACCCTTTGGACCTTCATAGCGAATGATGATTACGTCGCCCTTCGCAATGTTACCCTCTTCAAGCGCTGCGATCATGGCCGCTTCGCCGTTAAAGACTCGTGCAGGGCCAACAAACTTCTCGCCTTCCTTGCCGGTTACTTTAGCAACCGAGCCCAAAGGCGCCAAATTGCCTTTTAGAATTTGAATATGACCCGTGCGCTTTATGGGTTTATCCATTGGACGCATCAAATCTTGGCCTTCGCTCAGTGCCGGTAAATCGGCTAGATTCTCGGCAAGTGTTTTACCGGTTACGGTCATGCAATCACCGTCGAGCAAGCCTTGGTCAAGCAAATACTTCATCACAGCAGGTGTGCCACCCACATTGTGCAAGTCCTGCATTACGTACTGACCACTTGGCTTCAGATCGGCCAAGAAAGGCACACGATCACTAACCGCTTGAAAATCATCCACAGTTAAATCAATGTCTACCGCTCGCGCCATTGCAATGAGATGCAAAACCGCATTAGTTGAACCTCCCAGTGCAGTAATAATGACCATGGCGTTTTCAAAAGCCGCTCGGGTCATAATATCGCACGGCTTTAAGTCAATTTCCAATAGGTGTTTCAGCGCTTCGCCAGCGCGGACACATTCGTCAACTTTTTCAGGATCGACTGCTGGTGCCGATGCGCTATAGGGCAAACTCATACCCATTGCTTCGATAGCGCTGGCCATCGTATTAGCTGTGTACATCCCGCCACAGGCGCCCGCGCCTGGGCAAGATTTTTCAACGATCTGTTGGCGTTCGTCGTCGGTGATCGTCTCAACAATAAACTGCCCATAAGCCTGAAACGCAGAAATAATGTCGAGCTTCTCGCCCTTGTGATGCCCTGGCTTAATTGAACCCCCATAGACCATGATCGACGGGCGATTTAAGCGCGCCATCGCCATGACACAACCCGGCATATTTTTATCGCAACCTGGTAAGGCAATAAGACCGTCATAGAATTGCGCAGCAACTACAGTCTCGATCGAGTCGGCAATA
>CAZOIG010000311.1:0-1968 GCA_964579235.1 uncultured Gammaproteobacteria bacterium | reverse complement strand
TTGTTAAAAACTCTGAGTTACGGCTGGGGCTCGCTACGCTTTCTCAGCGGCGAGAATCGTTGGATCGCGTAGCCCGTTTGGCTGAAGACAAGGCGTATGATCTGGTGGGATTGTTTCCGAAGTTGTTTTCGGTTGAGCCAGTTAGAACTGAGCTCATTGACGCGCCAGAGCGTATTTACCTAACTACGGAAACCTCGTGTGACGGCTTGGCCTTCTCTAAAAATGCGGCGGCTCTGAATTACTTTGCGTTTAATCTAAACCGATTTAGTTCAGTAATTAACCGTTTTGGGATAGTCCCGTGGGCGGAGCAAGTGACTGAAATAAAAAGAATTTTGGAAAAAGATCGAGCCCCCGGTTCAAATATCTAACTCAACGATTCTTGCACTCGAGTTTGCAGTCTCGGAATAACCTCCTCTGCAAACCAAGGGTTCTTGCTCAACCAAATATTATTTCTTGGACTTGGGTGCGGCAGTACTATTTCTGCTAAAAGGCTGTTGTTGTAGTCGCGCACTGCATCGGTAACCGAAAGTTTTTTGCTATCGGGTAAATGCCAATTCATGGCGTAGCGGCCAATAATCACGGATAGTTTTAAATCTGTGATTTGCGACAATAATCGCTCCCGCCACAATTGTGCGCAAAGTTTGGCTGGCGGAAGGTCGCCACCACTACCGCTACCGGTAAAGCAAAAACCCATTGGAATAATCGCAAAGTTATCGGCGTTATAGAACGCCTCTTTCGACACACCCAGCCATTCTCGTAGCCGTTTGCCTGATGCGTCATCAAAGGGAATGCCCTTTGCATGAGTCACATGCCCCGGCGCTTGCCCCGCAATCAAGACTTTAGAGCGAGGCGATATTTGAAAGATCGGTTTAGGGCCAAGCGGCAAGCCATCACAGGCTCTGCAGTGGCTTACCTCTTTTACTAGTTGATCAAAGCTCTCGTTCTGAACGCTCACAAGCGGTCGAATTACTTGGCGTCGACCATGTCCTCAAACGGATTACTCATTTGTAAATTAACCGCATTAGGAAATGAATCAAGGCTTAGAGCTGAGCTGGACACGCTGATTTGCTCGTCTTCAATAATGCCTGTGCCAAAGTTGTAGATTACTCTTAAGTCCCCTGCCAGGGCTGCTTGGTCGTAGTCTTGTGCTTGGGCGATTACCGCTTCGCGCTTTTCTCGATAGGCCTGCATTTGCTCGCCTGAATAGCGTTTTTCTAGCATTGCTTCCACCAATTTAGGTGACAGCACGCTGGCTGTGGCGTTATTTCCGCCGAAACCTTTGGAGTTCAAAAAGCTCACGTCCATGGTCATTTCAGCGTCCTGCATGAGAATATTGAGACGCTCATCAAGCACGTCATCCGCGGTTTTATCGGCGGTTTTAATGCCGGGCAAGATCCCATCAGCAAAGCACCCCAGTGTATTGGCAAGCTGATCACCGCTGGCGGGCCCAAGTGGATGACCCACAAACGCTTTTACCGCCGTTATGGGCCAGTTGGTGATACCAAACGCCTTGGCAACCTTATCGAATATCATCGATTCGGTAACGCGGTTTTGCGGTGTACTAGAGCCGTGTGCTTGCACGAAGCTACGTTGCTGTATTGATTCCTCTCCCACAATCGCTTGAGTCGCCGCAACGGCTTTGGCAAGCGTGATGTAGTTACCCGCACCAGGCGAGGAGATTGACTTCTTGTAGCCATCCGCATTCACGAACACATTCGGGATCGCACCAAAAATTTGTGCGCCCAGCTCGACCGCTAAGGCGTCATCCATCAATACGAAATACTGACTTGATTCACCAAGCGTGAACCCGCAATTTTCTGCAAACGGTCTTGAAGCACGGCGATAATCTGGCTTTGCTTGATTGTCCATTTTGGCGATACGCTCATCAGTAGCGAGCGCACTCATGGCGGTAAAGCCTTCAAGCACCTCAGGGCAAACGTTAGCCTCGGCCGAGCCGACAATCACCAT
>CAZOIG010000310.1:0-1721 GCA_964579235.1 uncultured Gammaproteobacteria bacterium | reverse complement strand
CCTATAAAACAACACCTTATCGTTCTCGCTCTGGTAATCAAGCGTACGAAGAACGTCCGATCACGTCGCAATACGATGCGTTGATCGTTAACACTGCTCTACAATTTGATTTAGAGCCTGCGTTTGTGAAAGCGGTCGTGCACGTGGAATCGGCATTCGACTCAAACGCCGTCTCCAGAGCGGGCGCCATGGGTCTAATGCAACTCATGCCGGATACCGCAGCGCGCTATGATCTGACTCGGGATCTGTTTGACGCACGCAAAAACATACACGTTGGCGTACAGCACCTGAAGGAATTGATGGACCGCTACGACAAAGACAAAAAATTGAGCTTGGCCGCCTACAACGCTGGCGAAGGCGCTGTGAGTAAATATGGCGGCATTCCGCCTTTCACTGAGACGCAAAATTATGTTGTTAAGGTGCTGCGGCTCTATCGACTCTACGACGAGACGCTTTAATACTGCCTTAGCTTTGCTCCTGCGTATCGTCCTGCTCTGCTTGTAAGCGGTGTTTATTCATCAACTGTTTCATCGAAAATACCGCTTCATGCATTCCTGTAATGACCGCCCTCGCAACAATCGCATGGCCAATGTTGAGACAATTAATTTCTGGAATCTCTGCAATGGCTTGAACGTTTTGGTAATGCAGACCATGACCAGCATTAACCTGCAACCCGGTCGCGTGGGCCGTTTTAGAACCCTCTGCAATACGCTCCAATTCATTTGCCTGCTCAGAAAACTGCGTTGCATTCGCGTATTCGCCCGTGTGCAATTCAACAATCGCGGCGCCCAATTCCTTGCTCGCATGAATTTGTTCTGCAACCGGATCAATAAACATAGAAACCAAAATGCCAGCCTGATTCAATTGCGCTACGAAATCCTGTAAATGAGAATAATGAGCCACCACGTCTAAGCCTCCCTCTGTGGTTAACTCCTCGCGCTTTTCTGGGACCAAACAGACTTCCTCAGGCATCACTTTAAGCGCTATTTTAAGCATCTCAGGGGTAGCGCCCATCTCTAGATTGAGTGGCAGGGAGACCTTTTCGCGAACACCGTACACATCGGCGTCTTGAATGTGACGCCGGTCTTCGCGTAAATGTACCGTGATCGAGTCCGCTCCGGCAGTGCGCGCGACTTCAGCACCTTGAACAGGGTCGGGGTAGCTAACACCACGAGCCTGACGCAAGGTCGCGACGTGATCGACGTTAACGCCTAAATAGATCGGTCGGTGTTCTACTTTAACTTCACTCATGGACACTCTAAAGATTTTATCTATATTTATTAATGGCTTACGTAAGCAAGACTACTGGTTCGCGTGCATAACAGGGAAAAACAAGTCGCGGCTGAGTATGCGTTTATGCCCCAATAAGTCGGATAGCATAAGTCGCATAATCTGTTTACTCTGTGAACGCGTTACCGCATGCACCGCTTCTGTCTGACCTTGCTCAAGCGCAGTAATTGCACGGCCCTGGAAGTAATGCGAAGATCGACTGGTTGGCGATTGTTTACTTACGACATCAGCCCGCACAAATCCTCGCTTGGGAACGAACTCATAGTACTGATTGGGGTCGATCGCATTTCGGCTATTTGCCTCATGCGTCAAGCTAACACTATAGCCACTCTCAGCGATCAAGCGTAGCTCAAAATTGCGCAATATTTTGAATAAATCTGAGGCAAGCTCTGGACTCTCATCACTAGAAGTGTGCTCGGCTGGTGGCGTAA
>CAZOIG010000309.1:0-4321 GCA_964579235.1 uncultured Gammaproteobacteria bacterium | reverse complement strand
TAAAAGGTAGTAGAAAACGCCTGAGCGTTGCTGTAAGAGCTGTTTCAGCGGCAAAGCAGAGCCGAGGCTATCGTCGCTGATGGCTCGCAGCGCAGTTTGATACCGTTCTAGGTGAGCGTAGATGTCAGCAGGCACTTCGACAAATGCGCCCTGCAATATTTGGTAGAAAGCGGATACGATGGTGATAATCGCTGTCAGCTTGATGTCTTGATGGCTAACTCTAGTCTCATTGCCGAAACGGAACAGTAACGAAATGCTCAGCGCAATCACAGTACACACCGCGATTGTGAAAGTGCTCAGCGATAGCCCAGCGAAGTTACAAATAGCAAAAATAACGACGAATAAGCTGTACGAAAATGCGACTACGGCTAGCAGTGCGAAATCAGACTGCCTGTTGCAGGCTATAAGCGCTAAGCCTGATAGCGATACTATGCCCAGGTACGATGCCAACAGTAATGAACTGGAAAGCCACTCCATTCTTTCTAGCGTCCTGAACGGCGGAGAGTTACAAGAATTGTGCGCATGAGTATATTCAGGTCAAAAATCACTGAATGGTTTTTGATGTAATACAAGTCATATTGCAGTTTCCGGAGTGCGTCTTCTACTGAAGCTCCATAAGGGTAGCAGACTTGTGCCCAACCAGTTAGACCGGGTTTGATAACGTGTCTAAGGTTGTAATACGGTATTTTGTTGGCTAGGTTTGTGGTGAATTCAGGTCTTTCTGGGCGAGGTCCGATGATGCTCATGTCTCCCTTCAAGATGTTCCAACACTGAGGGAGTTCATCAATTCTAGTTCGCCTAAGAAAACCGCCGACTGGCAATATCCTCGGATCATCGGGTACGGCCCACTGTGCCCCGTCTTGTTCAGCGCTTACTGTCATTGTTCTAAATTTATACAAAATAAAATTTTTGCCTTCGAACCCCACTCTAGTCTGCGAAAACAAGAGGGGGCCATGCGAAGTTAGTTTAATGGTAGCGGCAACCAGGAGTAATAATGGCGTTGTAAGCACCAGTAAGATGGACGCTACCAAGATATCAACGCAACGTTTAACTTTGTTCGAAGCGAAACTGTGCAGCATGGTGAACCCTTCTGCTCTGATAAACCAGTCGTTGTCAACTTCGTTGATCGGGACAAGAAATAAGAAACCTTCGTAAAAATCAGCGAGTGAGTAGATTATTATGCCCGACAGGCGCAGCCTCAATAGTTGACGCTGACCATCTTCGTCAGGGTTGAACTTGGGGCTTATTACAATTGCGTTTGGTTTTTGTTTCAGTTGACTGAGCTTTTGAAGATCGGTGACGTGTTTCAAGTTCAGCGTACTGTTGGAGCCCTTCAACGCCTCTGCGAGCCTCAAAAAGCTACTCTTTCCGCCCAGGAAAACGATATTTTTCCTGTAGCCGTTCTTCCTAAACACCTGATTGATGACCAATCGACTTAGCATCGCGGCAACACCGAAGCTAATAACCGCAAAAGGGAAGACGCCCCGCCCAAGCATGGCTGTATACTTTTCAGGCCCCAATGAATAAACAAAAAGCAGACTAAGTGCTCCGCCACTCAAGACTACAAAAAGCGTTTTGAAAGGGAGTTTTGGTCGGAGTGAAATATTGTCGCTGGAGTACGCCCCACTGACAAATAGGCAGAATCCCAAGATGGCGGTTATACCAATGAATTCGACACTTAGTAATTTCGGTGGGGTGCCGAGGCGGATCATCGTTGAAGCGTAAAACGCAAGCGCCAACAGAAGCAGATCAGAGGCCACTAGAGTAAGTTTGTGAATTGGTTGGTTTACGCCAATCATAGTCTGCGGCTCTCCTCGTTTTTGCTACCAATCGTTATTAAAGTGTTAATTGTGCTGGTAAGAAATCCGATACCCCAAGCTAGGTGGAGTGTGGCGAATATGGCGGCGAGGTTTATAATTGCGCCAGGTCGACGGATACTAATGCTCTTTACTGCGCTAACTCCTAGAAGCGTTGCGCCATAAAGGGATGGTAAAACCAGGGCATAGCCGGGGTAAAATGGAGCGGCAAAACCCGAGATGACTAAACCGACTGTCAAGCTCACCGGCGCTGCAAGCCGAAGAGTGAAAGCCTCAGGGTGCTTAATTGTTGTCTTGAAACGCCAATAACCGTATTGAAAGTACTGTGAGGCGAGACCCCTAAGGCTTTCTCGGCAGAAATAACTACACCTGATTGCGGGATCTAAGATTATTTCACCGATCTCTTGGCGTAACCGGAGATTAAATTCGTAGTCCTGATTACGGGTCCAGTTCTCATCGAACCCCCCTAATTTGTTGACGGTGCTTTTTCTCCAGCAGCCACCGAAAACTGTATCCACACTTTGCAGCTCCGAGGCATGCCGATATCCCGCGCTGCCTATACCAAATTTACTGTTGGTTGCCACTGCTATCAGCTTTCCCCAATAGCTTTTACCGACTGCGCGAAGAACACCGCCAACGGAAGCGCATTCCATCTTTAACAAGACCTCGGTAGATCTGGATAAGTAGTTTCTAGAGTAGAGCGCGTGTGCACCAACCCAGACAATTATCTCGTGACTAGCGGCTCGTACTCCGATGTTTAATGCCGCTGGCACTATTTTCTTCGGGTTTGTGAGAAGCTTGATCGCAGGGTTTTCAGTTGCCATTCTGGTTACAATTGATTGCGTTCCGTCAGAGCTACCTCCGTCAATGACTAATACTTCCATTCTGTCGACTGGGAACTCGCCATTCAGTAGTGACTCAATGCATGGGCGAATATACCCTGCCTCATTGAGTGTAGGGATCAGTACGCTAATTGATGGGGGGCTGTTTTTCATGTCGGTGCGAGTTAGTCGCCCGTATTATAGTGATCACTAAAGTAATAAGATAGGATTGAGTTGACTTGGCTTAGCTAAATGGCTACCGTTGCGGCGCGAAAAAAAGTCCACCAGAGAGAGGGTGCTGATTATGACTAAAGTGGCTTGTGTAGGTGCAGGATATTGGGGCAAGAACCTGATTCGAAATTTTGACTCAATTGGCTCGCTAGCGGCTATATGTGATGGTAGTGGTGAGGTATTAGAACGCTTCTCTCAGCAGTACCCTGATGTAACTTGTCACCTCGATCTAGCTGAAGTTTTAGCTGATCCTACGATTCAAGCGGTGTCGATCGCGACACCGGCGGAGACTCACTATGGTCTCATTGTGCGAGCTTTGGAGGCTGGCAAGCACGTCTATGTGGAGAAGCCCTTGTGTTTGAGCGAGGATCAAGCAGCTGAGTGTATCAAGCTTGCTGATGAACGAAACCTAGTGCTCATGGTAGGGCATTTGCTTTGGTATCATCCGATGGTGCTTGAGATAAAGCGACTGGTTGAAGCTGGGGAGCTCGGCGATCTTCGATACATTTACTCAAATCGACTGAATATGGGGTTGCTTCGATCAGAAGAAAATGTGCTTTGGTCGTTTGCGCCTCATGATGTTTCCATGATTTTAGGCATAGTCGGATCTGAGCCGGAAAGCGTGGATGCGCAGTGCGCTAGTCACCTCCAAGCCGATATTGCTGATCACGTTGTTGGGACTCTAAAATTCAAGAACAATGTTTCAGCGCACGTGTTCGTTTCTTGGTTGCATCCAGTTAAAGAGCAAAAGCTAGTTGTTGTTGGGGAAAAGGCTATGCTTGTTTTCGACGACACACTCGAGTGGGATAAAAAGCTGGCTAAATTTGCTCATGGCGTAGACTGGGATGGAGAACGTCCAATCGCAAGAAAAGCAGATGCAGAGTACATTAGGTTGCCTCAGTCTGAACCATTGAAAAACGAGTGCTTACACTTTATTGATTCGATAAATAACAGCACCTCCCCCAGAACAGATGGTGCAGAGGGGCTTCGAGTGCTGAAAGTGCTCAATAAATTACAGCGCGCTATGGATGCATAAGATATAATTTGGCGATGAAAGACGAGCATAAAAATTACTCAATTCATGAGTCATCTTACGTTGACGAAGGGGTGAGTATCGGCCGAGATACAAAGGTCTGGCACTTTAGTCACATCATCTCCGGCAGCAACATTGGAGAGGCTTGTAATATTGGTCAAAACGTTGTCATAGGGCCCAACGTCATTGTTGGCGACCGCTGCAAAATACAAAACAATGTCTCCATATATGAAGGCGTAGAGTTAGAGGACGATGTGTTTTGTGGGCCAAGTATGGTTTTCACCAATGTCTTTACCCCACGCAGTCACGTTTCGAGAAAGAATGAGTATCTGAGGACCCCAGTTCGTATAGGAGCGACTATAGGAGCCAACGCTACAATTGTGTGTGGGAATGAGATTGGTGCCTATGCATTCATCGGT
>CAZOIG010000308.1:0-1939 GCA_964579235.1 uncultured Gammaproteobacteria bacterium | reverse complement strand
CCACTCAGTCTGGAGTTGCGTGACGTCGCTGGTGAGTTGGCCTTGTAAGAAACTTTCCGCATCGTCACCACTAAAGGCCATGACTCGGATAAACTGTTTCGCTGTGGACGTTGCTGTGGTCATGGTCATGGTAATGGTCATGGTAATGGTCATGGTAATGTGCTCGCTTAGATCGTTGTGGCGCTTTTTGCCGGCTAGATTGTCTGCTTTTGTCTGACTAATTATCCCCGATGTTCGGTGCATTCTACGTCATTTATTAGGTATCTACATGTGTCAAAAGTGCGTGGACAGACCGTGTTAGACTCCTTGCGTTTTCTGGCTTGATCTATTCTTGGAATGCGTGATTTACGCTCTCCTAGTCAAGCGCTGTGGCAAAAACCGGAAACACAAAAAGTAAGAGTAAAAGAGATCACATGAATATGGAAAACCAAGACGACTCTGTGATGCAGAATAGTGAAAGTTCAAACGTGAAGAGTGAACACAAGCCCATGGAGGGCGAGCAAGAGCTGGTGGTGTCGAAAGCTGAGAAGCAAACTGGCGACGCCAACAAGGCGCCCAAAGAAATAGGCGGGCCCAAGGGCTTGGAGCCTACTCGCTACGGAGACTGGGAATCAAAGGGACGCTGTTACGACTTTTAGAGCAATCACACACCGCAGGCCTAAATTCTCGTTACCTGCGCGCTAGATTCGGTTAAAATACTCCACTGCTAAGTTTTGTTTATTCGCAGTTAGGATTTGCCCAAACGTTGATCAAACGCACGGCTTATAGAATCAAGCAATCGCATCAACTGATTTTAGAAATACTCATATTCAGTCGACCTATTTGGATTAATTGCTTAAAGCAAATTTAAGACTGAAAAAAACATTTTAAGGACACAAGACTATGTCATCTACACAGTCATCATCACCATCTCACACGCCCAAAGCGAGACCTTTGTCTCCGCACTTGCAGGTATATCGCCCGCAATTGACTTCCATGCTGTCGATCTTTCATCGAGCGACGGGCGTTTTTCTGGCCTTTGGCAGCGTTGCTCTAGTGTGGTGGTTAAGCGCGCTAGCGGCTGGCCCAGATGCATACGCGCAATTCCAACTCGTTTTGGCGCATCCGCTCAGCAAGTTGATGCTTTTGGCATGGTGTTTTTCTTTAAGTTATCACCTTTGCAACGGTATCCGTCATTTGTTTTGGGATGTGGGCGCGGCACTTGAGATCGAACAGGTTTATCGCTCAGGTGTGATCATGCTGGTTTCAGCATTTTCTCTGACTGCGGTTATTGTGTATTTCGCAGTACAAAAAACAGGAGGCTTGCTATGAAGCTACAAAGTCCTTTATCTAAGGCCGTTGGTTTAGGTTCCGCTAAACACGGATTTGCGCATTGGTGGTGGCAGCGCGTAACAGCTATTGCCTTGATTCCTCTTTCATTGTGGTTCATTTACTCAGTTCTAACTGTATTGGGTATGGACCACGATTATGCCGCAGGATGGTTGTCTCAACCGTTTAATGCGACTGTTCTAATTCTGTTTGTATTGACGATGCTCTACCATGCTCAAACTGGCGTGCAGGTTGTTGTCGAGGATTACATACACACTAAATGGTTAAATCTAACGCTGCTATTGAGCGTTAAATTCGCAGCCGTCGTGATGGCGGTGATGTCTGTTATTTCAGTATTAAAAGTAGTTCTCGGAGGCTAGAACGTGACTGGCGAATACAAAATTATTGATCACTCATTCGACGTTGTTGTAGTGGGTGCAGGCGGCGCTGGTTTGCGCGCCACATTTGGCATGGCATCAGCGGGTTTGTCCACGGCGTGCTTGACCAAAGTCTTTCCAACTCGAAGCCACACTGTGGCGGCTCAGGGCGGCATGAGTGCGGCCCTCGGTAACATGGGTGAAGACGATTGGCGCTTTCACATGTACGACACCGTAAAGGGCTCCGACTGGCT
>CAZOIG010000307.1:0-1700 GCA_964579235.1 uncultured Gammaproteobacteria bacterium | reverse complement strand
CCAATTGCTTAACTGTACCCATGCAACCATCTCCACAACGAAGTTGAGACACAAAAGCGGTAGACAGATCCAGCTGATGATATTGCCGGCATAGCTTCTGTTATCTTCGCTGACGTGCTTATTGATTAGCAAGATGCCAATAATTGCCGCGATGCCAATACCCGAAATCGCAAGATCGTTCGATAGCGCTGACACCAGTGACACAAACATCACTAAAAGAATATTGGCCGTGTTGAGCCAAAACGCCAGGCGACCTGATTCGCGACTCAACCTTAAGTGATCGAACGTGAATGTCAAAAATACGGTTAGACAAGCAGCAATACCCAAGACATCTGAGCGGAATATATCCAACAAAGGCAAGCTGACAAAACCAATAGTGATAAACGCAGCAGCTTCTAATACGACGTTGTGTTTGAGGATGGTGCGCCAATAGCGAATAGCAAGATAAGCTGTGGTAGCAAATAGACTGACAGCTACTTCATCGATAGGGTAAAGCAAAATCGAACGACAAGCGATAATCAAGCCAGGTAGACAAAGCATGCCGAAAGCGATCTTGCTTTCCAGAGTTGGCGGCACGTCTGGATCGTCTTTTAGCTCATGGATGGCACGAATCGCCCAAAGCAAGGCCAGCATACTCAGTGCAGCTGAGTACATCGGTAGGCGCAAAGGAATTAACAATAGGGCACTTAGTATTAAAAAGTGTTGAGTCATTTGCACGCTGATGGCGCGTGTGAGTATCGAAAAACCGAAGTAGCTCAGCGGTGCAAGTAGAGCCAAGGCACCAAGTCCGAGTAAACTGATTTGCCCAAGGCTGATTGCCTGCCATTGCATTGCTGACGGATAGTCGATCAGTCCATTGTCAATTGGCCAGACTGAATACAGCATGGCGCCTAGAATGGTTAAATTAGCGGTAACGGAGCCGAGCGCGAGAATAAACAACATGCGTGCGCTCTTTGGCTCTTGCAGCCAGCGATGTATTGACCAACCCCCTAGCGCCAATATTACCGTCTGTGAAAGTAAACTTAAGAATCGACTGGTGTCATTGCCTTCATGCCAGCCATCCAAGGTAAACATCGACAACGAGGCGACGATGGCAAGCGCCCCCGCAATGCGTAAAAACTTTCCAAAGAAGCCGTCATCATCGGATGAGTCGAAGTCGGGTTCGAAATGGTCGGGCTCCTGATAATGAATTTCTTCATGCTCTAAGACGATATTGCTCATGGTATATCTCCTATAGTTTTTTCATTTGTCCTATGTGCGTTAAAACAAATAGGTGTTCCTACAAAGGTTAGTTGGCGCAATCAAGCTAGCTTAGCTTCACCGCCCGCTAATAGAGCTTGCAACTGTTGCTCTAAGGCTTCGCGTTCTTCCTCTTGCGCAAACTCGCGCTCTAGCGGACTAGCAAGAGTGGCACTGGTGATAGAAGAGGTGGATAAAACTGCTTCGTTCTCCAGAATGACCGATTCCCATCGTTCGAAAGTATTCTCGACGTCGGTTAGCTCACCACATCGCGCCACGATTCGATTTACATCGGCAACGGTTTGTCGCGCTTTCATAGATTGCTTGCGCATTTCCAGATCACCTAAATTGGCTTTGAGTTGAGCAAGTTGCTTATTGATCTCTTCCATTAGCTGCTCTTGGCTTGCCAGCTTGGCTTTAAGATCGCGCGCCATACTCTCTTTCTGGTTACGCTGACTGAT
>CAZOIG010000306.1:0-2349 GCA_964579235.1 uncultured Gammaproteobacteria bacterium | reverse complement strand
CTCAAGAGTCTGAATCCAAAATCAAGGAACTCTACGATGAAAAGGTAGTGACGTTTGCAGATTTGCAACAAGCCCGAGCCAGCACACTGGATGCCCGCAAAAAGTTGACCGATCTCGAGCGCGAAGCCAATGAACTTAGTCAGCAAATCGAAGGTTTTGACATAACGGCCTCAGAAGACGATCAAAGTTTTAGCCGCCAAGACTCACAAACAAAGAGTTTGACTTTGCGAGAGGTTGCCCTATCCGCCGAAGTAAAGGCGTCTAAACAAAGACTGGCTAGACTATCTGAACTACTCAACTCGGGCGCTGAGCAGAACATTACTGTAAGTCGAGGGGGCGTTTTGTGGCAGTCTCAAGTCATTGAGAGTCAAGTAGTCAATCGCGGCGATTTGCTGTTCAAAATGGCGCAAAACGAAGACGTGTTTCTAGAGGCTTATCTTGCCCGGCATTTCCTTGATAGCGTCGCGATCGGCGATCGAGCGGTCATATACCTAAATGACGATAAATCGTTTCACGAGGGAACAATTAGATCAATCCAAGCCCAAGAGCAGGAAGATTCTAGACAGTATGCGATTCCGTCAGTCGCACCAGACGTATTCACCTTAAAGCTCACGATCGCTGTTCAGCAAGACTCAATTGACATCAAAAACTTGGGCCGCCTTGGGAAAGTAATCATTACAAGTGCGAATCCCTCGATTGCTGAGCAGTTGCTAATACGACTCAGCTTAGCTCTTAGGGCTAGCACCTAGTCACAGATCGAGGAAGACCCACTGATGTCCCTACTATTCCCAGGCGTTCTGGCCAACTTGCTCTTATTCTTAGGGTTAGTAATCTTATCTAGATCTGTCGTGGGACAAAAAACGGTTACCCGCTTATTGATCGCCTGCTTATTCGTTTACGTAAATACGCGCTATGTCACTTGGCGGTTTGACCAAACCCTACCCGAATTTGGATTCACGGTTGAAGCTTTGTGGATGTGGGCATTTTTCATCACAGAGGCCGCCGCAGCAATGGTGTTGAATTGGCACTTTTTAATAATGGTAGCGCCAAGTAATCGAAGTCTCGAAGCCGACCACTGGGAGAAAATATTACGCAACCAAAAAGCAAAGCCCTCGGTTGACGTTTTTATTCCCACTCTGAATGAGCCTCTGGAGATCTTAGAAGAGACCATTAAAGCAGCGAAAAATCTAGACTACCCTGATTTTAAAGTTTGGGTGCTTGATGACGGTGACCGTTCATGGTTGAAGGACTATTCTGACGCACAGGGCATTGGCTACATTCGTCGGGATTCTCGAACAGGTTACAAAGCGGGCAACCTAAATAATGCACTTAAACATACCAGCGCATCCGTTATTTGCGTAGTCGATGCTGACTTCAAACTAAAACCATCTTTTTTGTGGCGCACACTCGGGATGCTCAATGAGCCCGAGATTGGTTTGGTGCAAACGCCTCAGGTTTTTAGCAACGCAGATGCAATTCAACATAATCTTGGTGGCTCACAGGCATGGACAGAATCACAATGTACTTTTAGTGACGTAATTCAATCTGGGCGTGATCGTTGGGACAACGCTTTTTGTTACGGCACGAGCTTTGTGGTTAAGCGCAGTTGTCTTGACGATATCGGCGGCTTTTCTGAGGAATCAATTACTGAAGACATTCTGACTTCATACGCGCTGTTGGGTAGCGGGCACAAGACCCGATTTCTCAATGAACCTTTGAGTGAAGGGCTTGCCACGCAGGACGTAGCGGCCTACATAACGCAGCGATGCAGATGGTGTATCGGCACACTTCAATGCTTGTTTGTGAGTAAGGGGGTGTTACGCAATAGATCATTGTCGATTGTGGACCGCCTCTTTTTACTGGATCCAATTTTGTATCATATCGGAACGCTCTGGACGCTACTTTTACTATTGTCGCCAGCCGTATATTGGTGGCTGGGCATTGCTCCGTTCTTTTCGGATTTTGGCCACCTACTCGTCGTGCTTGCTCCACGTATGCTCTTGGTGACGTACGGTTTCTACTGGCTCTCTGGCAAAAAGACCATTCCAATCGTTTCTGAAATCGGGCGAATCGTGGGAATATTTCAACTTTCAAAGGCCATATTCAGTGCTCTCAGCAACCCATTCCGTCAAGAGTTTAAGAGCACGATCAAAACCCAAAGCAACCCTAATGGTACGGTCTATTGGCCGATACTGACACCTCTGCTTGGACTAGCTGTCATAACCGTCTTTGGTTTCATCGCTCGATACTCTGGTTTATTGAGTAACGACATTCTGTGGCGCACCGACTTTGGCTTGATGGTGTCACTGACGGTATACGTTTTCTGGTTGCTTTTTCTTGCCTCTTTAA
>CAZOIG010000305.1:0-7033 GCA_964579235.1 uncultured Gammaproteobacteria bacterium | reverse complement strand
GGAATTTGATTGCCATTGCCTATTCGGCACTTGGCAACACTGATAAAGCGGCGGAGTACCGAGGGAAGCTTAGGGAATAGGTCGCTTTTATTGGGCTTACCACTTTCTCTTGAAAACCATGCTTTGCGAACCCTTGGACTCTAGGTTTAGCGCTGTGGCTCAATTAAACCGCTGCGGCTCAGTTAAAAAGCCAAACATAACCATTAAGTGACAAAGCCACGCACAACCAGATGAAGTAAGGGATCAGCAGGTTGCCCGCTGTTTTTAGGTCGGGCTGGGCTCGGCATTTGACGATCAAGGTACCTACCAGTGCGAGAATAAGCACAATATCCAGCAAAGCTAGCCCGGTCCAATATTCGCCAAAGAACAGCCAAGACCACGCGGCATTAAGCGCAAGCTGGATCCACCAAAGAGCAACCAAGAGACTCTGCCCAGATTTGGCTATCGCCCAGCCGCTGAGGGCAATCAAGACATACAAAATTGTCCAAACAATTGGGAACGCAATACCCGGTGGGCTCCATGGCGCGCGATTGAGGCTTTCATACCATTCGCCTGGTTGAAATAGTCCACCAATACTAATTGCAGCAAAACAGGCAAGACTGCAAATCAACAGTTTTAGGCCTGGCGACCGAGATGTAGGATAAGAAAAGTCGTTCATGATTGCTCCATTTGCAGCGCTTTATATTCTTTCGCCAATCTAACATAGCGTTCCGAATTTACCGCGAAGAACTCTCGGTCTTTGGCGTTCACATCACGCAGCTTTCGAGCCGGTTGACCACCCCAAACCTCCCCCTTTTTAACCACTTTGCCAGGAGTTAATAGTGCGCCAGCGGCTAACATTGCTCCCGCTTCAACAATGCAGTCGTCCATCACGCAAGCCTGAATTCCGATTAAGGCGCCGTCTTCAATTGAGCAGGCGTGTAAGACCGCGCTGTGCCCAACGGTAATGTCGTTGCCTAAGTAAGTGCCTTGTCCGCGCTCTGCGCAATGAATCATGCTTAAGTCTTGAATATTGGTGCGCTGCCCGATGCGTATTTCATTTACATCGCCCCGAACCACGCATCCAAACCATATCCCCGATTGATCACCTATCTGGGTATCGCCAATCACGGTCGCGTTATCAGCGATAAACGCCTCTGGGCTTATTTGCGGGTGCACGCCTCGATAGGGCAGCAACAAGGCTGATTGTTTCTTATCATTGTTAGATGTAGACATAAGGATTTTGTAGAGTTAGTCGCAATCGCTAATATTGTGCCTGATTTGAGCGGCTCTTTTGGACTCAAGAGCGCTCGGCTATAAAATTAGTATTAGCTGTAATATGCGCTAAACTCTGGGTCTGTGTAAATCAGACTCTCTTCTGCCCCAGCTGCGCTTTAATCACCATGCCCAATTCACCCTTAAATCGCTACTTAAGTGACTTAGAGCGTCCAGAGTTTGAAAAAGACCCAGCGCAGAGAATTGCGGTTGAGCATCTACAACGTTTATATGAGCAGTTGCTGAGCACGCCCAGACCCACCAAGGGATGGTGGCAGAAGCTGCGCGGCGGCAACACTTCAGTTGAGCCGATCAAAGGCTTGTATTTTTGGGGCGGGGTTGGACGCGGTAAAACTTACTTGGTGGACACTTTTTACGACGGCTTACCGTTTAAGGAAAAGCGCCGTGTGCATTTCCATCGTTTTATGCAGCGGGTCCATACCGAGCGGAAAGCGCTGCGTCATCAAGCCGATCCGCTCACTCTGATCGCGGACCAATGGGCGCAAGAAACCCGCATTATTTGTTTTGACGAGTTTGTCGTTAACGATGTCGCAGACGCGGTTATCTTGGTTAAGCTTCTCAAGGCCTTGTTCGATCGAGGCGTAAGTCTGGTCGCGACCAGCAACGTGGAGCCTCTCAATTTGTACAAAGGTGGTTTGCAACGAGACTTGTTCTTACCCGCTATCGATTTGATTTACCGACACTGTGAAGTCATAAATATTGATTCTGGAGTGGATTATCGCCTGCGTTTCTTGAGCAAGGCGGAAACCTACTTTACGCCACTTAGTGATGCCGCCACGCAAGGCTTGACCTTTGCATTTGAAAATTTGGCGCCCGACGCTGGAAAATTCAACGCTCAGATTGAAGTAGAAGGCCGAATGTTAACCGCACTGCGTCGTGCCGAAGGTGTCATCTGGTTTGACTTTAAAGAGTTGTGTGAAGGGCCCAGATCGCAGAACGATTACATAGAGCTCGCGCGCTCGTTTAACACTTTGGTGGTTTCAGGTGTTCCCGTTCTAGATCGTTTGCACGAGGATCAAGCCCGACGTTTTATCAACTTGGTGGATGTATTATACGACCATAACGTTAAACTGATCTTGAGCGCTGACGCCACGGCCGACGGCCTGTATACGGGCTCTCGCAACGCTTTTGAGTTTCAGCGTACGATAAGTCGATTGCAAGAAATGCAGTCGCATGAATATCTGGCACTGCCGCATAAAACCTAAGGTTAGATGGTTTTATGTGCTCAAACCAAAACCCATTTTGATTGGAGGAATCAATGCACCCTTTTAAAACCTATCAAGAATTCTTCCCGTTCTATCTTAACGAGCACAGTAAGTTGTGGACGCGAATTTTTCATTACGTGGGAACGAGCATTGCGTTGGCGTGCATCGTGACCTTCGTGATGACATTCAGACCTTCTTATTTGGTGATTGGTTTGGTTGTCGCGTACGGCTTTGCTTGGTTTTCTCATTTCACGATTGAGCACAACAAGCCGGCCACCTTCAAGTACCCTTTGTGGTCGTATATTGCTGACCACCATATGCTCGGCCTAGCGATAACGGGTAAGCTTGGGCCTCGTCTAGATGCCGCCAAGCAACAGTTTCAAACCGCAGAGTAAAGGGTCAGTCGAGCAGTATTGATGCGTCGTTGTCCTTACTCCTCGCTCAACTCAACCGCAATTAACTGAGATTCATATGATGAAGAACATAATTAAAACCATTCCAACTTACGCGCTACTTCTAGCATTCGCGCTGACCTCAAATGGTGTGTTCGCCAGACCCGATGTGCATCAGGAGTTCCCAACCTATATAGCTCCTAGCAACGGAATTTCGATTGCCTATCAAGAGTTTGGAAATCCTGCGAACGAAACTGTTTTGTTGGTAATGGGATTGGGTGCGCAGCTGATTCATTGGGATGACAGTTTTGTGATGCGTTTAGTCGACGCGGGATACCACGTGGTGCGCTTTGATAATCGAGATATCGGTTTCTCAGAAAAGCTTCACACTGAGCCCGAGCCAGGTCTGATCACCATGCTGCGTTACCAGTTAGGTTGGAGCTTGAACGCGCCATACGATTTGTCCGATATGGCGGCTGACGGTATTGGTTTACTGGATTATTTAGGTGTGCAGCAAGCCCATGTGGTGGGCGCGTCTATGGGTGGAATGATTGCGCAAATCATGGCTTCTGAGTATCCAGATCGAGTATTGAGCTTAGGTTCGATTATGTCGACTTCTGGTGACCCAGATTTGCCAGAGGGTCCACATCAGGTCGAGATGCGCGACCGCAGTGAGCTGTCTCGAGAAGAGGCCATAGCGCAATCGGCTGTGGTGTTACAAGCTATAGACGCCAGAGAGAATTCGAGAAGCCAGCAGGAATGGTTAGCAACAGCTGCACGCAGTTATGACAGGAGTCACTATGACCCAGGATTTGGACGTCAGGTTTGGGCTGTGCTGGAAAGCGGTGATCGGGTGGAATTACTAAAAGCGTTGGACGTACCGACCGTGGTAATTCATGGTGCACTCGATCCTTTGTTACCATTGGAGCATGGTCAACACACAGCTGAGTTGGTGAAAGGCTCGACTTGGGTGGTACTTGAAGACATGGGGCACTACTTAGGCGAAGAGCATCATGACCGATTGGTTGCTGCCCTTGTAGACAACTTTAAGCGCGTCGGCCAATAGCCAACAGCAGCGCTAGCGATGTTCTATGGGCGGTTCGGCATAGCCCTGGCACGACCAAGAGCGCACTTTCTTACCGCGCTCGGCTTTGTTGTATCGGTAAAACTCATCGTCTTTTAGGGCTGCGCCTAAATACCAGCTCTTACCCTGCGTGAGCAGAACTTTTCCCGGCGCTTCATCGCTCAATTTGGCCTTGATGACAGATTCAGGAGCGCAATCTTTTTCGCTGAACAGCGAGCATGATTCAAAACCAAAATGCACAGCGCGGTGTACCCGGGTGCTCTTGATTTTGAGGTTATGACAACCCTCTACTTTTGAGTCTTTACGAGTAAATCGAATGCGTTGGCTATTGCCATGTCGGCTAATTTTATAGAGCCGTAATTGTGTTTTGCTATCAGACTGTGCAATTGCCAGGTTGTTTAACCCGCTGATGTTATTAGGATCGACTACGGTGGTAACGAGCGGCAGCGCTATCAACACCAAGCCAGCCCAAACTCTCTGAGCTAAACCAAGCCGACGCAAGCTGCTGTTAGGTCGAGTGTGTGCCATCGTTCTCGCGTACTACCAAGACCCCAAGCGCCATTTTGCGATGGGCGGCTCGTTTTCATTATCGTTGGGTTTAGTGTCATTTAGTCCGTCGGCATCGTTTTGTTCTATGTATTGCTTATTGCCAGCCGAGTGCTCAAGTTCGATGGAATAAACTTGGCCGTTTTCGCGACGATGCTCGGTAATCTTTGATGTTCTAAAAAAGCTGTCGTCTGAGGTTTCTTCGTTAGAATCACTCACTCCAGCGTCTGACGCTTGTGCTGTTGCGCTTGTGCCCGAATTGGAAGCTTCATTGGCTGGCGCAGAGAAGTCGATGGCGGGTGGTTTGGCGACGCCGTCACTGTCAAGGTCTTTGGGTTCGCTTGCCAATACATTAGCCGCGAAACCTAATCCTAAACACAAGGCTAAGCTCGCGATTAGGCGCTTGACCATAAAATCGCGTCGACCGCTAAAGCTAAGAGAAAGGCGCAAAGTCTTACTGATGTTGGAGCGATTGTTCATGGTGGCACCGATAGTCTGTGTTTTCTTCATTTTAGACCTGTGTGCGTAGCTTTCAAGGCAAAATTGATGATTGTTAAGCGCGCAACATATCCACATGCATAATGCCATCCTCATCATACGGCTCAGATGAGTTAACAAACCCCAGCTCGCCATAAAACTGACCGAGGTGGACTTGCGCAGATATTTTGATGGCGTAACCAGGGTACTCACGCTCGGCAACTCTAATGCCTTCAAGCATCAAAGTTCTGCCCAGACCACCACCGCGATGAGTATGGCGGGTTAGAACCCGTCCGATAGTGGTTTCGGCGTATTTTTCGCCCGGTGCAAAAATACGCAAGTAAGCAATGACCTCAGCGCCATTCTCATCTTTGGCAAAGAGGTGTGTGGCGGTCTGATCCGCGCCGTCTAGATCTGGGTAGATACAGGTCTGCTCGATAATGAAAACGTCTTGGCGCAGCTTCAAAATCCCATAGAGCTCATCGTTGCCAAGTTCAGAAAAAGTTTTGTAATACCAATGCATTATAGAGGTAAGCTTGGTTGGTCATTAAGTGTCAATAGTATAGCCTATCGCCTAATTTTGGGTCTCTGTGAGCTTGTGCTTGTCTTTCAAAATTTGTCCTAATATCGCCCTGCTTGAACCTAGCTATGGAGCGTAATTAGCGTACTTGTTCTATTAAGTTAAGCCAACGTTAAGGTTCGGTTCAGCTTTGGTGCACAACAATGGGCTATATTCAACTAGTCGGCACGACTGTTTGCGTTTGCGTCTTGTGTAATCAGGCCCGTTTAAGCGTGAACCCTATAAGAGGAATAACAGGTATGAGCATCAACAAGCTTTCGCTTTTGTCCTATTTCACCAAGCCTGTGTGGCGCGTGTTGGCGCTGTGTCTTTGCCTGATGCCTTTAAGCGCATGTGTGAACATGGTTCCCAACCCTTACTCTTATGATAGAGAGTACGCCGAACCCCGATATAGTAAATATGTAAGCGATTCAGAATCGACTTCTTTTGAAGCCGAGTACGAGCGCATTTTGGCGCCAATAGCCTTATACCCAGATTCGCTTCTTACTCATATTTTGGTGGCTTCGACTTATCCCCTTGAAGTGGTGCAGGCGCAACGTTGGACGCGCGCTAATTCAGACCTAGATGCGCAAACCGCTCTGAATGAAGTGGCTACATTTGACTGGGATCCCAGCGTGCAGGCGCTGGTTGCGTTTCCGCAAATATTAGAAAGAATGGCTGACGACCTTGATTGGACCATCGATCTTGGTAATGCCTTTCTTGATGACCAGGCAGGCGTTTTGGACAGCGTACAAACGCTGCGCGTGTTGGCTCAAGAAGCAGGTTCTTTAGATCAAATGGACAAGCTTGTGGTGACGCGTGATTCGAACGCAATCATCATTGAGCCGCGTGAGCGACACATTGTGTATGTTCCCTACTACGATACTCGCTCAGTCTATGGGGCGTGGAGATGGCACTCTCGCCAACCTGTTTATTGGGATTATCCGTTTGCATACAATCGACACGCTTGGCGCTACGGTGGTGATCCTTTCTATTGGTCGCCCAGCGTATCGGTGTCGTTCGGCTTCTTTTCGAGTGCTTTTCACTGGGGTAATCGGCACTTAGTGCACATCCCCTTCGGACGCTTTCATCCTCACACCTATTATGGCTATCGCGACATACTAGGACATCGCCAAGCTCAAAGGTGGCACCACAATCGTTTCAGGGATGGTCGCAGAGGGCATCGTAGTAGTGGCTACGAACGCCATCACAATGGCCAAACCTATCGAGATTCTCGTCACGCGGATCGCCGACAAACATCTACGCGAAATCAGCGAGGAGTTATAGGAAGTCGCGTTCTTGAAGATCGAAGACGAGTAGCAAACCGCCAGCTTAATCGGCCGATGGTGACTCAGTCTCGAACGCAGCCAGTGCAGGTTATTCAATCGACTCCTCGAACGAGTCCTCAGCCTAATGTCCGCCCTAGTCCTCAGATTCGGTCTCAAACACAGCGCCCCGTCTCACAAGCGAGCCCAAGTAGACCAAATACGACTCA
>CAZOIG010000304.1:0-5648 GCA_964579235.1 uncultured Gammaproteobacteria bacterium | reverse complement strand
GCGTAACCATTCAGCAGAGAAGCACCCCCCATCGCAATAAAGAAAAGGGCGATTGAGGCTACAAATGGGTAGTAGCTTTCGCTCGGTAAGTAATAACTATCAGAAGATGGTGTTGCCATGAGAATTCCTCTTTTACCGTTTAGGTACTTTCTGTATTTACTGTGTTTTTATAATTTTAATCACTGACCCAATCTATGGGTTAGCTTTAATCAAATCAGTGGTTAACGTCAAACTGATAAAGACCACCGCCAGTGGTTTTGCATCGTTCGCCCGTAGTTTCGCTGCTAGTCTCGCTTTAAGCCTTTACGGATATCTCGCGATCTGCGCGAGTTCCCGTAAATTTGCCAGGTTTCGAATTCACATTATTATAATGAGATTCTTATTGTCCCGCATACTTTTCATTGTCGAAAAACGTGTAGGAGAGCGTTAATTCATGCACATCGTCCGGTAATTCGGGGTCAAGCATAAAACGCACCAACATTTCCTGCTCTTCACCAGGTTGTAAAACCTGCTGAGTGAAGCAAAAACATTCGGTCTTCTTAAAATGGAAGCCGGCTCTTGGCGGAGTCACGTTGAACGTGGCCATGCCAGTAATTGGCTTATTCGAGTAGTTCTTAACGTAAAAAACGGCGTCTTGAACCTGACCCAATTTAAGATTGACCAATGGCGTTACCGGGCGAAATTCCCACGGCAATGCCGTATGACTGTGTGAGGTAAACGTCACCTCAACTTCTCGATTAGTCAGCGGCACAGCGCTTGCTGCTGCCTCGTCGATAATCGTGGTTTTGCCACCGAAGCCTGTTACACGACAAAATGCATCGTACAAGGGCACCAAGGCGTAACCAAATCCAAACATTAAAAGCGCAATAAAAACTAACTTAACAACAATATTTTGCTGATGATCTGCAGTTTCAGTTTTCACGGTCGTCAACTTCCTCAAGCGTTAGAAAAAAACCACCAAAAAGGCGCCTAAGCGCCTAATTGAATTATTGATACTACTTTTTGATTATTGATGCTTTAAATCTGTTGCTGATATCCCCTACATTTTGGTGATAAAAGCCAGCACAAATAAAATCACTGGGATGATCGCGATAAGCAATGCAAACTTGGCATTGCTTATACGCTTATTGTCATCACCTTCAGGTTTCATCGTGCTGTTTCAGGCTATTCCTATTTCAACCGCTGACTATTTAACTGTCGGTGCGGTTTCAAATGTGTGGAATGGCGCTGGTGATGGAACAGTCCACTCTAGACCTTCAGGGTTATCCCAAACTTCTGCAGTGGCCTTCTTGCCGCCACGGACTGTCGCGATAACGATGTAGATGAACAACAACTGCGATAAACCTAGACCGAAAGCGCCAACTGACGAAATCATGTTGAACTCAGTGAATTGCACTGGGTAGTCAGCATAACGTCGTGGCATGCCTGCTAGACCTAAGAAGTGTTGCGGGAAGAAGGTGATGTTGAAGAATATCGCCGTCAACCAGAAATGAATCTTACCTAAGGTCTCGTTGTACATATGGCCAGTCCACTTTGGCAACCAGTAGAATGCGCCACCGAACATCGCCATAACCGCTCCTGAGAACAGTACATAGTGGAAGTGCGCTACTACAAAGTAAGTATCGTGGTACTGGAAGTCAGCCGGCGTAATCGCCAACATCAAGCCAGACAAACCGCCCAACGTGAATAGGAACACTACACCGATTGCATACAACATAGGCGTTTCGAAGGTCATCGACCCACGCCACATTGTGGTTACCCAGTTGAACACTTTCACGCCCGTTGGCACCGAAATCAGCATGGTTGCGTACATGAAGAACAACTCGCCCTCAAGTGGCATCCCCACTGTAAACATGTGGTGAGCCCAAACGATGAACGAAAGGAAAGCGATCGCTGCCGTTGCAAACACCATTGAACTGTAGCCAAACAATGGCTTACGCGCAAAAGTTGGAATGATGTGCGAGATAATGCCGAATGCAGGCAAAATCATGATGTACACCTCTGGGTGTCCGAAGAACCAGAAGATGTGCTGATAAAGCACTGGGTCACCGCCGCCCGCTGGGTTAAAGAAAGCCGTGCCAAAATGACGGTCGGTCAACAACATAGTCACCGCGCCGGCAAATACTGGCATTACGGCAATCAGCAAGAACGCTGTGATCAACCAAGTCCATACGAACATTGGCATTTTCATTAGAGTCATGCCCGGCGCACGCATGTTGAGCACCGTTACAATCACGTTGATCGCGCCCATGATGGAGGAAATACCCATCATGTGGATAGCTACAATCGCCATGTCTACACTCATACCGCCTTGGATAGTCAAGGGTGCGTATAGAGTCCAACCCGCTGCTGGCGCACCGCCTGGTACGAAAAAGCTAAGCAAGAGAATTGAGAACGCAAACGGAAGAATCCAGAAACTCCAGTTGTTCATACGTGGCAGCGCCATATCTGGAGCACCCACCATGAGCGGGATCATCCAGTTAGCAAAGCCAACAAAACCAGGCATAACCGCGCCAAATACCATTATCAATGCGTGCATTGTGGTCATCTGGTTGAAGAAATGCGGATCTACAAATTGTAGACCTGGTTGAAACAATTCAGCTCGAATCACTAGAGCCATTGCACCACCAAGCATCAGCATGGTGAGTGAGAAAATCAGATATAGGGTACCAATATCTTTATGGTTGGTTGACATGAACCAACGCTTAAAGCCCGTTGGCATGTGATGATCATGATCGTCGTGATGATCGTGCGCTACTGCTGCGTTTGCCATTGTTTATCTCCTGTACTCTCTTACTGTCTTTTCGCTTTAATGTCAGACGGCAAAACCACATCACCTGTGTCATTGCCATAAGAATTTCGTTGATACGTTACTACTGCCGCGATCTCTTCATCGCTCAATTGACCCGCAAATGCGGCCATCGCTGTGCCCGCTTTGCCGAACATAACGATATCGATATGCGCATCGACTGGGCCTGTCGCTACAGGGCTGCCCGCAATCGCTGGAAATACACCAGGAATGCCGTTGCCGTCGGCGCCGTGACACGCTAAGCAGTTAGATGACACATCCTTGCCCTTTTCCATCAACTCTTCTTTTGTGAAGGTTTTTGCGGCAACCGGCTCTGACTCAGCTGCATCCACTGTAGGGACGATCGCTTCGATCACTTCAGCCGCAGTATCTGCAACACTTGATTCGCTTTGCTCTTCTGCAGAAGCGATGTTCTCGATGCCTTCAAAGCTTCCGCCGTTGGCAACCCAAGCGTCAAACTCATCAGCTGTTACCACTTCAACTACGATCGGCATGAACGCATGGTCTTTACCACACAATTCGGCACACTGACCGCGGTAAATACCTTCTTTGCCTTCGTCTACGCGGAACCAAAGTTCATTAATGTAGCCAGGGATCGCGTCTTTCTTAGAACCAAATGCTGGGATCCACCAAGCGTGAATCACGTCGTTAGCGGTGATCAAGGCTCGAACTTTCTTACCAGATGGCACAACCAAGTGGTTGTCGGTTTCAAGCAAGTAATTCTCGCCTTGTACCTCTGCGTTATCTGCGAACTGGTCGATTTGCGATCTTGGCGTAGCCAAAGTTGCAAAAAAGTTTATGTCGCTACCGTCTAGATATTCGTAGCCCCACTTCCATTGATAGCCTGTGATTTTAATCGTCAGGTCAGACTTGGTAGTGTCTTCCATCTTAATGAGAACCTGAGTTGCTGGGATCGCCATCGCAACTAGGATCAAAAAAGGAATCACAGTCCAAACAATTTCAACTGACGTGCTGTGACTAAATTTGGCAGGCTCGTAGTTCTTGCTCTTTCGATGCTTGAAGATCGAGTAAAACATCACTGAAAAAACCAACACGAAAATCGCCACGCAGATCCAAAAAATCAGCATGTGTAGAGAATAAATATCTCGTGCCACTTCAGTGACAGGGTCTTGGAAGTTCAAGCGGTATTCCGCCAGTGCAACCGCACTGATAGACCAAAGACTTAGGGCGGCTAAGCCGCGACGTACACCACTGCTAATTGAGTGCGTAAAATTGGATAGAGTCATCATATATAAGGACACAGAACAAGTTAGATATAGCTAGTAAATCTATAGTAGTAAAAGATGCTTTGATTAAAAACCCTTCACCCGTGGTTAATGGCCTTAAATTGGGTGTTAACCAACTTTAAAGCGCTAAAAACCCTCAACCTAGACCAAAATGCTCGCAAACCACTCTGGTTTGCAGCCTAAATTGTAGCCGCTGAACTAGTGAATCATGTGCAGAAGTAAACAAGGTTCTTAAACATCGGGTTACTTCTATGAGCCGGTTTTTGCCTTAACCTGAACGCCACCTAAGATGGAGGTCGAAGCGGCTAAATAACCAACCTAAATCGCCTTTTTTCAGCGCGCGAAGTGTAACACCATCGCTCCAAACGCAGTTCACCGATGTGAACGCATTGTGGGCAAAAATGGGCCCACTCCGAGGGCGGGGTGAAGGTATCACAAGGGCCAATGTACAGCAACCAAATCCTGAGTATTTACAGAACAACATTGCTTGCTAAAACGAGGGCTCAAATGCAGTTTTTTTAAGCCTAGCGCTCAGCAAAACTTATCTCCACAATAGCTACTCAATAGCTTCCTCTTTTGTGCAATGTCTCTCGCGCTCAGCGCCCGCACAGCTTTTGCTCGCTCAAGCTAAGCCTAAAGCGCACAGATCAATAGCTAATTAAGAAGCTCGCAAAACCCACGCTTATGAATTGTTCATGTCGCTAGTAAGGTCAATTGTCACCACTGTATTTCCTCAGCTTTGCATCGAATGCAATCAACTATTAGCAACTAGGCGACTTTGGTGTGCAGCATGCCATGCCAAACTGCCTCGTGTTGCACACGCGTGTAATAGGTGTGGGCAATCGCTAGGATCCACGGCTAACGATGTTTGCGGAGCGTGTTTAAAAAACGCGTGTGCGCAGGATGCGACCATCGCACCGTTTTGGTTTGACGAGCCACTGGCCGAACAGATTAAGCAACTTAAGTACTCCGCGCGACTCGAACTTGCCCCTCATCTGGCCGATATATTGACTGATGAGCTGAGATCTACGTGGTTTGCTTCGCCCGATCTGATAAACCAATCAAACCAACTCGACCTCATCGTGCCCATTCCAAGCGAACCAAGGAAACTCAAATGTCGTGGTTTTAACACCGCCGCCCTACTCGCACGGCGGCTCGGCAACAACCTTAAGGTCAAGGTCGCCTACCATTTGCTGTGCAAACACCACGGAGCGACTTCGCAAGTTGGTAAAACGCGTGCACGCCGCTTACAACATAGCAGCGGTCACTATTATCTTAGACCGCCAATACCCTTTAAATCTAAAATGGGCGGCGAACGGAAAGTCAAACCACTCATTGGTCAGCACGTTTTGCTCGTCGACGATGTACTGACCACCGGCGCCACACTGAATGCGGCGGCAACCACCTTGGCCAAAGCCGGAGCTAGAAAAATTTCAGCCGCTTGCCTGGCCTTAAGCCCTTAGCTACCCCGCGATTTTCGTCAACCGATTCTACTTCAGCGATTCATCACCGAACGGCTAACGAACCGAGGCATTGAACAAATGATCCTGCTTACTCATTTGTACAATAGATAACTGGCGTAGAACTTCAGC
>CAZOIG010000303.1:0-1902 GCA_964579235.1 uncultured Gammaproteobacteria bacterium | reverse complement strand
GGTTTAACTACATCGGTCAGCAAAATAGAACTGATTTCGCGCTCTACCGGAATGCTGTCCTCGATATAGGCCTCGATATCAACAATATTCATTGCGTAAGTTTCGCAAATAAGGCTGATCGCGGTGCCGCTAGCGCCAGCTCGTGCGGTACGTCCAATTCGGTGAACGTAGTCTTCAGCATCGGTTGGCAAATCAAAATTCACCACAAAGTTCACGTCTGGAATATGTAGCCCACGGGCTGCCACGTCTGTAGCAACCAAAATGGTGTGTTCGCCATCTTTGAACTTGGACAGGATTTTCTCGCGTTTCTTTTGAGGAACATCTCCTGAAATAAGAGCTGCCTTGAATTCATTAGCTTGCAACCAGGCTTCTACTTTTTCCGCGACATGCTTGGTGTTTACAAACACCACGCATTTTTGCTCTTCGGCTTGTTTGACGATGCCGAGCAAGAGTGGAATCTTCTCTTCGTTTGATGGCATATAGGCAAGCTGTTTGATGCGATCGGCGGTAATTTCTGCTTCGATCTTTACAACTTGCGGTTCGCTCATATGCTCATACGCCAGTTCTGCTACGCGAGCCGATAAGGTGGCTGAAAAGAGCATATTCAGGCGTTCTTCTGGCGGCGGCATCTTGCGAAACAAGTAGCGAATATCGCCAATAAAGCCGAGGTCGAACATTCGATCTGCTTCATCAAGAATAATGACTTCAAGTGCATCAATCGAGAATACGCCTTGTTTGAGATAATCAATAATTCGCCCAGGCGTTCCAATTAAAACGTCAACTCCTGCTTCAATGTCAGCGCGTTGTTTTTCGTAGTCCGTGCCGCCATAGGCGAGTGCCAAGCGAAGGTCGCATGCACTGACTAGAGGTTTGCCATCTTCCATGATTTGAATGGCAAGTTCGCGCGTTGGCGCAACGACCAAGGCTCTTATCGGGTTTTTGTGTTTGGATTCTTTACGCTCTTGACGCAAGAGTCGGTCAAAACAGGCAATCAGAAACGCGGCGGTCTTGCCTGTCCCGGTTTGCGCTTGCCCGCTCACATCATGGCCTTCCAGCGCTTTGGGCAATGCCATCGCTTGAATGGGCGTGCAAAACTCAAAGCCCATAGATGCGATGCCGGTTTTCACATCTTGATGGATGGCTAAATCGCTGAATTTGGTGTCACTTAAGTGGGTTTCGCTCATTGCTTGTTTTTTTAGCTAAGTTTGGACGATCTTATGCCGTTGAATAGGCACCGATTGAGTTTATTAAGAGCTCAAGCTTTTAGGGCTAAGCTTCATCTATATTGCAGAACTTTTTGATACAATCCGCCTCCATTGTTTGGAGCCAGTATTTTGTTTTGCCAAATAGCGCATCATCGCAGCGGTTCGCTAACATCGCGTTCGCTTTTCTATGAAGCCGCAGCTCATTACCGATGTAATCATGGCAATCGAGGCTCGCTCCGCATTGAGTCATGGGCGATTTCTGAATCCAAGAGCTACTTGCAATCTGAAAAATAATCCGCACACTATACCTTAATTCTAAAACCTTTAGGCAATAAGATATGTCACAAAACACCGTTGAAATTACTGACAGCAGTTTCGATACTGATGTTCTCCAAGCAGATAAACCTGTCCTCGTTGATTACTGGGCTGAATGGTGTGGCCCATGCAAAATGCTGGCCCCTATTTTGGACGAAGTGGCGATTGAGTACGGTGATAAGTTAACTGTTGCAAAGCTCGATATAGACAGCAATCCGACGACTCCTCCTAAGTTTGGGATTCGTGGAATTCCTACTTTAATGATTTTCAAGGGCGGCGACGTTGTTGGCACCAAAGTGGGTGCGATGTCGAAGTCTCAACTGACCGCGTTCATCGACGAGACGATATAAGTAAGGTCACCAGAGCGACTGTCTGATCTAGG
>CAZOIG010000302.1:0-3803 GCA_964579235.1 uncultured Gammaproteobacteria bacterium | reverse complement strand
CAGGATTAGACATCACATCACCACAAAATTAACTTGGCCGATTCTCTCCAAAACTTAAGCAAAGCGATACCGCTCAAACAGAACGCGAAGTCTACGCTTCAAACGTAGACACACTGTTAAGACCGTTAATTTTATGGAGTTATTACATCCGATTTACCCTGATGAAAATAGCAAATACATCCGCTAAAACTACAATGGGCGTTATTGAGCTGGATTTATTACACCCGACTTCCCAATCCCTCGTGGGTCAGAGGCGGCATTTGTCTCACCATAGGATGTTTCAATCAACTGAACATCACCGAACTCCCATGCGTGTGGTTCAACCCGATAACCTTTTTCTTTAAGTTCTGCTTTCACTGCTGTAGGCAGCGGAATAGAAATACTTTCGGTGATTAAATCCGGCGGCAATAATTGATGATGAAACCGACTTGCAGAAACAGCTTGGCGAGCGCTCATTCCATTATCTACAACATTGATAATCGCTTGAAACACCGAAGTAAAAATTGTCGAACCGCCTGGAGTACCAACAGCCATAACCACCTGATCATCTTTTATCAATAATGTTGGCGACATAGATGAGAGCATCCGCTTGGCACCTTGAATTTCATTGGCACTGCCACCGACGACACCATAGACGTTGGCTACACCCGGTTTAGTTGAAAAATCGTCCATCTCGTTGTTGAGAATGAATCCTGCACCTTCGACCACCACGCCGCTTCCGAAGCCCCAATTAATCGTATAAGTATTAGACACAGAATTACCCCATTGATCGGTAATCGAATAGTGCGTCGTACTGGGTGAATCCAGGCCTGGTTGAGCGTCTTCGAGTTGACTTATGCGGTTTACTTGAACCTCTTGAGCTCGCGCCTTAATGTAATCTTCTGATATGAGTTGTTGAATCGGTACATCAACGAAATCTGGGTCGCCGAAATACTCTGCGCGATCCGCAAACACGCGTTTTTCCATCTCCGCGATTAAATGAATATATTGCGCACTATTGTGCTCAAGGCCCGCAAACTCAGCGTCTAGATACTCTTTCATTTTGAGCAACTGAATAACGGCAAAGCCTCCCGAGCTGGGGGGAGGGGCAGTTAAAACCGTGTAATCACGCCACTGCGCGCTCAATGGCTCTCTCCAAACTGCTTCGTATTCGGCTAAGTCTTGCAGACTGATTAGACCGCCGTCTCGCTCAGATTGAGCCACGATCAATTCAGCTGTTGTACCTGAGTAAAAATCGTCTGGGCCTTGTTCTGCTATGCGTCGCAAGGTGTCTGCCAACTCGGCCTGCTTAAACATTCCAGCGGATCGCATAGGTGAGAAAAACTCGAAAAAGTTCACCTCATCGCCAAACCACGTATCGAGTTCCCGAACCTCTGCTGCTGTTTTAGGATGAACCTCAAAGCCTTGTTCAGCCAACTCAATAGCAGGCTGGATGAGCTCACGCCAACTCATGGTGGCAAACTTTTGATGGGCTTCCCACATGCCCGCCACCGTCCCAGGAATACCTGCGGCGCGAATACCCACTAAGCTCGACTTTGGAATGACTTGTCCACTGTCATCCAAATACATATCTCTATAGGCGGTAAGTGGTGCCTTTTCACGATAGTCTAAAAAGTGAGGCTCCCCATCCATGCGTGTTAGCAAAAATCCGCCTCCACCGATATTGCCCGCTTCAGGAAACGTAACAGCAAGGACAAATGCGGCGGCAATAGCGGCGTCTACTGCATTGCCGCCGTTGCGCAAAATATGGTCCACAACTTGAGCCGAATAAGGGTCTGGCATAGCGTAAGCGGCGGGCGTTGAAGTCACCTTCGGAACGCTGGCACAAGCGACGATAAGCAGACTAATGCATGTGAGAATGAGTAGCTTTAAAATTTTGGGCATAATGGCACCTCTGTTATTCAACTGCCTAAAGTACTTGGCTTAAACATCTTGCGCAATATTTTGTTTATTTTTTGCAACCAAAATGATGATGCCTACGTCTTACTAGAAAACGCCCAAACGGAAAAACAAAGTGTTAGATGAATCTCTGTTGGTCAGGCGCTCTCAACAAGGCGATATGCAGGCCTTTGAGGCACTTTACCGACATAACTCAGGTCGAGTGTTCGCACTGTGCTACAGACTCTGTGGGCAGAGAGAGTGGGCTGAAGACTTTGTGCAAGAGACCTTCATCAAAGCTTGGCAAAATCTAGGTGGGTTTAATGGTAAAAGCAAGGTCAGCAGTTGGTTACACCGCATAGCAACAAACGTGGTGATCGACAAATTGCGGCAAAAACATCGCTGGAGTGAAGACAGTTTAGAAGACTACGAATGGGACCAAACACAACAAACTGTTGATTCGCATTCAAACATGGACATCGAAACCGAATTAATGAAATTACCGGACAAGTCACGAGCAATTATTATTTTGTACGAATATTTGGGCTACAAACACCAAGAAATAGCCGACCTAACGGGAATACCAATTGGCACCAGTAAATCTTTACTCAATAGAGCGAGAGCACGTCTTAGTGACAGCAACTCAGGTTTAATCAATGAATAGACAAAACGACAATTTACTCGACAGTCTAAATTGGGACATAGAACCCGAGCGCGATCTATGGCCTGAAATATCGGCCAAATTGGAGAAACAGACTTCTGCTACCGCTATCCAAGCGCAAATTGATGAGACACCGCTGGCCTCTAATGGTGCGCAAGTCTCGACACTGCATCGTTGGATGCCTGCAGCTATGGCGGCTTGCCTAATGATCGCTGTGGGTTCTATGTGGCTGTCTTATTATTCAATGAATCGCAATAGCGAATACATGGAGCTGCAAGCTACTTTGCTTATGCAACATCAAGAAACAATACGAGCTATTGAAGCGCAACATCAAGAGGTTAAGACTCGATTAGTGGCCTTGCTAGAAAACGAAGCGGATGTGCTCGACCCAATCCTAGTGTCTGAGGCGCAGTCTATCCTCGACACTACTGAATCGGCATCAGCCGAGATTAAGCGGGCGATCGAAAACGCCCCTAACAAACAAGCCTATTTGAACATGCTTGTAAAAACCTACCAACGCGAGACCGATCTGCTTAAACGGATTAAGCTTGGTCAAGAACTATCTATTTAACGGAGTAAACTAATGAAGCATTTTAGAAACACATTATTGGCTGCAGGGACGTCAGCACTTTTAATGATCGGATCCGGCGTTATCGCTGGTGAGGGTCGCGTAGTTGATGAATCCGTAGAGGCGATGAGTGAAGGTCACGTTCGCTTTAAAATTATTGATGGCGACGTATCTTTCAAAAGTTGGAATAAGCAACTTGTAAAGATCACAGGTCGCTTAGGTCACGAAGACGATGAACTTATTCTTAAAAACGATGGCAAAGACACCACCATCAAAGTTGAATCAAAAGGTCATCGTCATTACAACAAAAAAGGCTATAACTACGGTGGCTCTAACGCCAAGCTAGAAGTGTATATGCCGGCTAACTCGCACCTCTTCGCCCAGAGCACATCGGGTGACTTCAAGATTGATGGCATGCAAGGTGGTATCAAAGCAAAGAATGTAAGCGGTGATATTGAGATCAGCAATAGCACTAAGAGCATCAAGGCGTACAGCAGCAGTGGCGATATCGTCTTGGATGAATGCAGCGGCGAATTTCATGTTGAAACGGTAAGCGGCGAACTAGAAGCTAATGTGCAAGCAGACAGGTTCGAAGCGTCCACTATAAGCGGCGACATTGATGCAAAAGTGGGTAAAACCGAGCGATTGGTTCTGAGCTCCGTATCCGGTGATATGGACGTTGTGCTGGAACTGGCC
>CAZOIG010000301.1:0-2301 GCA_964579235.1 uncultured Gammaproteobacteria bacterium | reverse complement strand
GGTCTGAAGGCCGGCTTAGCGGGAACACTGCGCGTGTTGCAGGCGCCGGGCGGCATCATGCGAGGCGAGGGTCAGGTGACCATACAAAATGGTAGTTACACTGCTTATGGCCAGAGTTTGGTGGTTGATTCGGGAGTTGTTGTGTTTGACGGCGGCAGCATTGAGGACCCTAGTTTAGAGCTCAAAGCTCAGCGAACAGTTGAAGACGCTGTGGTGGGCGTGAGGGTTACTGGGCGTGCAAGCGCACCTCGTCTAAATTTATTCTCAACGCCGACCATGCCCGATCAAGATATATTGGCGGTTCTCGTATTTGATAAACGAATTGATCAGTTGGAATCGGCCGATGCCTTGGTTTTGCTTAAGATCGCAAATGCCGTTAATGGTGGCGGCCCATCTAGGATGGATCAGCTTACTCAACAGCTAGAGGCATCGTTGGGTCTGACTGCATTGGAGTTGAACTTAATCAGCAGCGATCCCAGCATAGTTGCTCGCAAACAGTTTAATTCGCGGTTTTCAATTGCTTACGGTTACGGTTTGCTTGACGCGACGCAGTCACTATTTTTGCGCTACATACTTAATCAGCAGTGGTCGATCAAAGCTGAATTGGGCGCTGACAGCGGAGCCGATCTGCGCTATCAAATAGAGTATTAGCGTTGCTAAAGCGGTGGTGTCTACCGTTCTTAGAATGGTTTAACGACCACCAAAATAACGATAGCGATCAGCGCAAATACTGGCATCTCGTTCATCACTCTAAAGAATTTATGTGAGTGGGTGTTGGCGTTATTTGCAAAGCGCTTGAGTGTGACCCCGCACCAGATATGAAAGACTAGGATCAACAGCACTAGACAAAGCTTAGCGATCATCCAGTTGCCCCAAAAACCGTAACTCAGTAACCACAAGCCCGAGGCAATAGTTGCGATGGCCGAGGGCGTCATTATGCCGTTGAACAACTTCCGCTCCATCACCTTAAATCGTTCTTTACTAATCTCGTCATCGCTCATAGCGTGGTAAACGAATAGCCGAGGTAGGTAGAAGATCGCGGCAAACCAGCAAATAACTGCGATGATGTGAAAAGCTTTTATCCAGAGCATGATTGTTTAAGGGGTTGGTTTTTGCGAGGCGAATTGTATGTTGAGTGGCAGATGCTGTAATTTGGTAGAAGGCTTTTGGTTTAGCTGAAGGCTCTTTAGCTTGGCAGAAGGCTCTTTAGTTTGGCAGAAGGCTCTCTAAAATTGAATCGAGGTATCTAAACCCAACTTCACTGGCTGAGATCATATCACCGTTTATTTGAATCAAGTCTTGATCCACGAATCGTTGCACCTTGGTGAGCAGTTGCTCTGTGCTCTGGCCCGTGCGTAATTCAAAATCTCTCAGATTGACGCCATGCTTTAGTCGCAAGCCATTGAGCATGTATTCAAATGTCGCCAGATCCGCATCAACCGAATCTCTCCCGCCCGTGAACGAACCTTGCTCGGCTCCGCGTTGATACTGCTTGGGGTGTTTATGTTTCCAGGTGCGTTCAATTCGACCGTCGCGATGCGTGAGCTTGCCATGCGCACCGGCGCCAATTCCTAGGTAGTCGCCGAACGACCAGTAGTTCAAATTATGGCGGCTGCGTAGCCCGTCTTTGGCGTACGCAGACACTTCATATTGTTCGTACCCGGCTCCCTGCAATTGCTCTTGTATGGCGCACTGCATACTCCACAGACCGTCATCATCTATGCGCTTTGGGCGCTGTTTATAAAAAAGTGTGTTGGGTTCGAAAGTAAGTTGATAACAGCTAAGATGACTTGGCTCGAGTGAAATCGCTGCCTCAACATCCATGCACGCTTGATCCAGGTTTTGATCGGGTAGGCCAAACATTAGGTCAAGATTGAAATTTTCAAAACCAGCCTCGATAGCGGCTTTCGCTGCTTGTATTGACTGCTCACCGTTATGGACGCGACCAATTTTTTTTAAGGAGTCGCTATCAAAACTCTGAATACCGATCGACAGTCGATTTACACCGGCTTTTCTAAAGCCTGCAAATTTTGCTGCCTCGCTGCTCCCAGGATTGGCTTCAAGTGTGATCTCTACATCACTACTCAAATTAACCTTGGCATCGAGCCGTTCTAAAAATTCATGCATTGCAGATGCGCTAAACAGTGATGGGGTGCCGCCCCCCATGAACACGCTGTGTATTGGTCGAGATTCTGCAAAATGGTCTAAGTCGTTGAGCAAATCTTGTATCAACAAGTCAACGTAGTCCGCCTCTTCAATGTCTCCCCGCAATTCGTGTGAGTTGAAATCGCAATATGGGCA
>CAZOIG010000300.1:0-7782 GCA_964579235.1 uncultured Gammaproteobacteria bacterium | reverse complement strand
TAAGCTTAAATCAACGTATACCGATAAGCTACCAACCATGATCAACCCTAAGACTGGGCGTGTACACACCTCCTATCACCAGGCGGTTGCAGCGACTGGTCGATTGTCTTCCAGCGATCCGAACCTGCAGAATATTCCGATTCGAACTGCGGAAGGGCGACGTATCCGCGAAGCATTTATTGCTCCGCAAGGTAAGGTGGTGGTTGCCGCGGATTACTCGCAAATCGAATTACGCATCATGGCACATCTTTCAAACGATGAGGCCTTGGTCAGCGCGTTCAACAATAAGTTGGATATTCATAGTGCAACGGCAGCCGAGATTTTTTCGCTGGATTTGGCCGATGTCGGGAGTGAGCAACGGCGCTACGCTAAGGCAGTTAACTTCGGATTGATATACGGCATGTCGGCGTTTGGTCTCGCCAAGCAACTTAATGTGGAGCGTAAAGAGGCGCAAAATTATATAGACCAATATTTTGCGCGTTACCCAGGTGTTAAACAGTACATGGACAATACTCGCGAGGCGGCACATGAGCGCGGCTATGTAGAGACCTTGCTGGGTCGACGCTTGTATTTGCCTGACATTAATTCGCGCAATCACAACATGCGCCAATACGCAGAACGCACGGCAATTAACGCGCCGATGCAAGGTACGGCGGCCGACATTATCAAGCTCGCGATGATCGAGGTGGATCGTTGGTTAAGTGACGGCTCGGTCGATGCCCAAATGGTGATGCAGGTGCACGATGAATTAGTGCTTGAGGTGTCTGAATCAGAGGTCGAGTCGGTCGAGCAGTCACTCTGCTCGATCATGGAAAACGTGATTGAGCTGAATGTCCCCTTAGTAGTGGATGCAGCGGCGGCGAAGAATTGGTCCGAGGCACACTAAGTTGCACTGCTTTCTTTATGAAGCTTATGTTTACCAAGGTTTTGTTTACAGATATTTAAGTTCAGGTAGGCGCGCGACCGCGACCGCTTGGACTATAATTCAACTTTAACTTTGCGACCAATTTAGCACTTCCATCAGCGCGCAACGCAAACCACAAAGAGACACAAACTAATTTCAAATGAAACGATACGTCTTTAGATTAAACGGCTCAAAAACGCCGAGCGCATCATCTGCTGGTAGAGGCACAAATAGTAGAGCCACAAATAGTAGAGCCGCCAAAATGGTCTCGAATGTGGTTCTGCTGTGTGGCCTGTATGCGGCACTCATCGGCGCACCGAGCTTGGCGGCCGACTTGAGCCAAACGCATCGTGCAGAGTTGCAGTCTAAGTTTCAGCAAGCTTTGCGCTTTCAGCAAACGGGTAACCGCTCTAATGCCATTGCGATGTATGAGCAGCTCACGCGCGAGCACCCTGATTTGGTCGTGCCGTTTATCAACCTCGCCGCAGTTCATGCTTCGGCAGGTAATTTTGAACAAGCGCGTAAGGTGCTTGAGGCAGGATTGAACGTTGATGAGCACAGCAAGCAATTGTTTTCAGGCTTACAAAGAGTGTACGGCGCGGAGGCGGCCCAGGCTTATCACGAGGCTTTGGGCAGTAAGTCACCGTCACCAAGAACGCTGCGCTTAAGTACGCTTGAGTCGTTGGATCTGCCTTCGCTTGCGGTCGCCCCTCAGCCTCTCGACAACTCATTAGAGTTGGCGCGCATTGCCCAGCTTGAACAAGAAAACAGAACACTGAATCAACGTTTGCTTGCGCTTCAAAACAACACCGCTGCAGAGGAATCTGAGGCTATGGCTAACTTGCGAACGCAGTTACGCGAAGCTCAGACTGCGCTGTCTGAAAGCCAACAAAGTCTAAATCAAAGCGAGCGTGCGCGCGAAGCATTAGCTCTAGACTTGCAGTTAGCCCAGAGGACAATTCAAACTAACAACCAAGCTGCGCTTGCCTCAGCAGCAACCGTTCAGAACCAGCCAGCCGCAGCGCCTGAGCCAAAGCCAAGTGCTGAATCTATTCTGATCGAGCGGGTCAAAAGTTGGGCAAAGGCCTGGGGTGATCAAGATGTACAGGCCTACTTGGCTCACTACGATAATACCTACACGACTTATGGTCTGACCCGCCAAGAGTGGTTGGCGCAACGTCGAATTCGTCTAACGCAGCGAAGTTTCATCAACGTAGATGTGTCTAACTTTAGAGTGGCTGATCGTGGTGATCAATTTGCTGTGACGTTTGAGCAACGTTATCGCTCTGACAGTTTTGACGACACCATTCGTAAGCGCTTGGTGTTTGCCAAAAATGAGACCAATTTGGGTCTTTCCAAAATCGTCAGTGAGGAGATCGTCTCTCAATGATAGATCTCAAAGTATCTCGCGGAGCGCCGGGTAGACGACTCGATAAGCGAAACTCATCGCCGCGCACTTTATTCGTAAAAAATACAGCGAACAGCAGTGTTTTTACTAAGCTAGTAACGCTTTTTGCAATCGGTTTAATCGTCTTAGTTCTTTGGGGAGCCGAGAAGCCAGATTCTAACGCGGCCACAGCAACGTCAAACGAGCTTGTCCTTGAGGCGAAGCCAAGTACCCATCAAGTTCAAGCTGAGAGCGCGCTTGATCTACGTCAACAAATCAGCCCCGAATTTAATGCCAGCACAGCGTTTCATCAATTGCCTTCGGCTGCTGAACTTGCCGGTAGTCCTTATGAAGAGGAGCTATTGCACATTGTCGCGCAGATCAAAATGGGCGACTTGCGGTCGGCCCTCACTGAGATAGAGGCGCACCTAAAGCGTTTTCCAAAGAGCCGAACCGGCCATCTCTTAAGAGCAGACACGTTAACCGCCTTGGCCAAAGGTCGTCTTGCCGACAGCGTGTTTAAACCGGTTGAGGGTGAGTTTGATATCGATGGGCTACGTTGGCAGTTACGAAATCGTTGGTTGCATAAAAGCACCGAGGCGGCACAGGCAACTCATGAATTAGTGCCTTCAGCGTTGATTGACTTTGGTAAAGCTAAGCATGTTTTGGTCGCCGATATGCAAGCGAGCCGACTCTACGTGTATCGCAACGAGGGAGATCGAGCGAGACTGCTCAGCGATTATTATATGACGGTTGGCTCGGCTGGTTTCGGCAAGCGTGTAGAGGGCGACAATAAAACACCCGTGGGCGTGTATGTAGTCAATCAATACATCCATCCCGATACTCTGCCTGATTTATACGGCAGCGGCGCTTTTCCGGTGGACTACCCGAACAAGTTGGATCGCGCTAAACGCCGCACAGGTTATGGGATCTGGTTGCACGGTACGCCCTCCAGCACTTATGCGAGATCGCCCTGGGCGAGTGAAGGCTGCTTTGTCCTGAGTAATGATGACTTTGAGCACATCCAAAACTACATCAGTGTTGATGAGCAAACGCCCGTGGTATTGGCGGATTCGGTCAACTGGATTACGCAAAGCCAGCTTAATGCGGCGCGCGCTGAATACCTCGAGCTGATTGAGAGCTGGCGTCAGTCATGGGAAAGTCTTGATACACAACGCTATCTGGACTTTTATGCTCGCGAACAATTTAATTTTGGGCGTGGCGGTTTCGAGGCTTGGGCGAAACGTAAAGCGGCGGTGAATCAGCGCAAGACTTTTGTGCAAGTGCAATTAGACCTAGAGGGTGTATTTGAATACCCCGGCGAAAAAGACATGTTTGTTGCTCACTTTACTCAACGCTACCTAAGCAATAACTACGCTAGTGAGACCCGCAAACAACAATATTGGCAACGCGACAATAGTGGCGAATGGCGGATTGTCTTCGAAGGTTGATTGCGCGTTTTGCCGACTGACTATTCTTGAGCCGCATTCTCGCGGGTATCGACGTTCACCTTAAGCCAAGCAACAATGTCTTCCCAAATCTTGGTGGACTCCTCTGGGCTGGGTATAACCCATGCATGCGGCAGCTCTAGCGTTATGACCGGAATGTTGCGGTCGATACCAGCAAAATTCCCGAGTGAACCAGGGTAGGTTCCAAGCATGTTTAGCCGCAGCTTACCTAAGCTTTTGGGGGCGGTGTTGAGCTCCAATGCATCAAAATCAACAATCCCGTAAGGGGCATGCACGCTAATAATAGCGTCGGGTGCAAATGCGTTTATTTCATCGATCAACCATTGCGATTCAACTTCGCTGGCTGGGCTTGGCCCCGGATTCTTGCGAGGGTCACTGTCCGTGCGGTCTTGCCAATAGAGGATCGCTTTTTCATGCCAGTCGCGGCTCGGCATATTACGGTTTAGATCGACACCATTGCCATTGACTCGGGTTGCTTCTCTGGGCAAAACACCGTCTGGATTCATCAGTGGAGCGATCCGCCAATGGTATAAGCCAGAATGAAATTGATTAAGCTTCTCGATCCAGCGAAATACAACGCTCACCGACGTTAACTCGTCACCGTGAGTGCCGCCAATCACCATGATTCGCCCCTGAGGCTCACGCGTCGGCAATGGCGGAAACTCCGTTACGTACATCGGAAACCCTGCATTGCTTGCGCAGCCAGTGGCTTGCAGCTTGGCGGATTCACAAGACTCTAGGCTTACACTCGCCAGCCGATTAGAGATTGCCAAACAGTCATCGGCGATACGCTCTTGCTGCGTTAGAGCCTCGACGGAATCAAGGCAAAACCGTTCTTCTGTCGGACGACCCGCGACCAGGTCATCGCGCGCATCGGGAGCTGTTTCTGGCGATGCGTCCGCCTTACGCTCGTTTGAACCGACTGTGCTGCTGGGCTGATCGTCGAGTGCCTTAAGGGAGTCTTCGGTATCCGAAATAAGAGCGTCGTCTGCGCCTTGCGCAGAGCCCTCGTCCTCAACATCGCCTAAAGAGCCCTTAGCGTCAGTTGATAGAGAGCCTTCAGCTGTTGTTGATAAAGAGCCCTCAGCGTCGTTTGATAGAGAGCCCTCAGCGTCTGTTAATAAGGAGCCTTCAGCTGCCGTTGATAAAGAGCCCTCAGCGTCTGGTAATAAAGAGCCTTCAGCTCCATCAATTGACAGATCATCCTCTTCACCAAACAAGTCCACGTTTTGCGGAAGTTCTAAAGTCTGATTCTCTCCAGTCGTGAGCGCCTCGTCGGATGGCTGTTCTGTTACAGCACTCTGGTTGACATTTAATTTGCCGCGTATAACCGACTCATCATTGCTTTGCCCGCAAGCCGACAACCCTAGAGTGGCCACCAAAAGCCCCATGGCAATGGCGTTACTTTGAATTGGGCTGGCTCGGTGTGATGGAGTTGTAAAGACCGTCATAACCCTGCTCCTATGCTAGCCACTCAGCCATTTGTTGGCGCATCTTATTAACGCCGGTGCCATTGAGCGATGAAAAAGGTTCAACTGCGAACAGCTCATCGCCGCCTTCAAATTTTTCTCTAAGTTCGCGCTCTACACCTAATTGTGTGGCTCTAATCTTGCTGGATTTGAGTTTGTCGGCTTTGGTGAGCAGTACCTGCGTCGGTAGATTTGAATCGAATGCCCAATTCAACATTTGCACGTCTAAATCGGTCATTGGGTGTCGAATGTCCATAAGTAATACGAGCACAATCAGGTTGTCCCGTTCCGCCAAATAGTTTTGAATAGTTTTAGCCCATTCCTTTTTGACCGCCAAAGGGACTTGTGCAAACCCATAACCGGGCAAGTCGACCAAACGAGCGCTCTCGCCTAAAGAGAAAAAGTTAATCTGCTGAGTTCGGCCAGGCACCTTGCTGGTGCGCGCAAGTTTTCTGCGATTTGTGAGCGCATTGATGGCGCTGGATTTTCCGACATTTGAACGCCCCGCAAAGGCAACCTCACGAATCTCATCTCGAGGAAATTGAGCGGGCTTGGCCGCTCCTAAAATGAATTCAGGATTCATTAAAAGCGCGGGTAAATTGTGGGATTCAGACATGTCGGAGTGGGTTGCGTAGCAAGAGTGGGGCTATTGTATCAAAGCCGCGCCTCGATAAGCTTAATACTAAGTAAATACCTCGTTACTTGGCTCAGGTATACTTGTGACAGCAAGGCGGGCATGATATAAAACCGCCTGAATTTGTACCTAATTATTGAGCTCGATATGGAGGCTCTGATGTTGAAGAAAATTCTCGTTTTGTCCAGCGTTTTAGCTGCTTCACTTGCTGCAACTCAAGCCTATGCTTTGGGTGACGCAGAAGCCGGTAAACAGAAGTCCGCGACTTGTGCGGCGTGTCACGGAGCGGAAGGAATCAGTGCGATTCCGGCTAACCCAAACCTCGCTGGCCAAGTACCTGGCTATATCGCTGCGCAATTGGCGGATTACAAAGCTGGCATTCGCAAAAACGCGATCATGGCCGGTATGGCAGCACCGCTTAGCGAAGAAGACATGAACGACCTAGACGCGTACTACGCTTCTTTGCCAGCGCAAGTGGGCGCTACACTTAGCGATGAAGACGTTGAGCTGGCTGCAATTGGTGAGAAAATCTATCGCGGTGGTTACCAAGCGCGCGGTATCTCAGCATGCATGAGCTGTCATGGTCCAAGCGGACACGGCATTCCAAAAAATTACCCACGTGTCTCAGGTCAGCACAAAGAGTATCTCGAAGCACAGCTGCTTGCGTATAAAAAGGGCGAGCGCATGGGCTATAACGGCATTATGTATGACATTGCCTTTGGTCTAACTGAACAACAAATCAAAGCACTTTCGGCGTACATGGCGGGTCTTAACTAAGACGCGCACCGCGCAATCAAAGTGCGCTGGGCCTTTTTGGCCAGCAAAAAGAAGCGGCCAAATGGCCGCTTTTTTTATGTCCAGAATTGCTTGGGTACGTTTCCATTGAGCAATTACGCGCAAATTGCACTTGTTTGCTGCAGACAAACTGAGACGCGTTGAGCTTGCTGTTAAACTAAAGGCATGGATTCTTCTAACCACGACCAGCACCCCGTGAAGCGCTACGGCGCTCTTCGCTCTGCTTATGCAGCAGGCCACCCTGTGGTAGTCCCGACTCGCAGTTTGGCAAACGTTTTGCTCGAAGAGTACAACGTCGAGCAATTACACCTAGGTTATAGCGCGTGGGTGCCGCCACTTATACTGACTTGGTCTGACCTAGTTAATGAGTTGTGGCGTCTCAATCAGTCGTACCATCCTCACTTGGCCAATTTGGGCGTGCTGAGTGGCGCACAAAGCTTGGTCTTGTGGGAACGAGTCCTGAGTGCGGCTAAGTACGCGGAAGACGATCTACGTTTGCTGAATGTCTCTCAAACTGCAAAGGCTGCGCAATCGGCTCGACAGACCTGTTTTGATTGGGGCTTGGATGAACCTGCTTTAGAGCAGTTTGCCAATCTCGATTTGAATCAATTTCTGACATGGCAAGCGTCGTATTCCGAAGATTGTAAGAGTCGCGATAGGGTGGACGCCGCCGAAGCAACGTCCCTATTAGCCAGCTTAAATCGTCTCAAATTGGCTCATTCAAAGGTGTACTTTTACGCCTTCGATTTGATTACGTCAGCACAAGCTGAACTAATCGAGTTGTTAAGGCACAGCGATGTCGAGACCCTATTTATAAGCAGTGGTGGAGAACAAGCCGACCAGTCCGGTGTGACTGCTTCGGCAAAAAGTGCATCAGAGTCTTTACTGACACATCCTATTCCACACCCGATCAAAGCGTACAGCAGCGATTTAGATGAGCTGTATGCTGTGATGCAAGCCGCGCGGGAGGCTCTGCTTACAGAGCCTGAGGCTAAGATAGCGGTGGTGATACCTGATCTGCAGAACCGCTTGAGCGAGGTTTCTGAAGCTGCGCGCGTGGTTTTTTATCCGACCAAGACTCCTCTCGAAGCTGCGCAAGATCATACCGCCTATCGCATCTCCTT
>CAZOIG010000299.1:0-4531 GCA_964579235.1 uncultured Gammaproteobacteria bacterium | reverse complement strand
GAGCGCCATTGCGAACGGAATGGCGTGGAACATATGTTTGCTACCAATACGAAAATCAGATTTACAGCTAGCGTAAAAGAACCCCAGAAAAAGAGGCATCTGTAGGTAAGCTAGGCTGGCTTTCAGGTAAATAATTGCAGGCGGGAGACTCACTTGTTGGAGTAGCCACCCACTCAGATCAATAACCGTTAGGATCAGAAAGCCAGCGAACAGGCGATTGGCCCTAAAATTGGGTTTGTTCGCAGTAAATAAAAATACAGCGAGCAACACAAACACAAAACTACTAGCAATTGTAAGGACAAAGAGCGCGTCCTGCATAAGCATCTGCATATCTTCGGCTAAAGCTGGTTCGGTGTCACCCATAGAATCAAAGAGTAAAAGTTCGATCATTCATACTTTTTTTGGCACTCGATCTTATATCGGTGAACACACTCAATCAAAGTTAACATCGGCGATGGGAGCTGGCAAGATGACGCCTATCATCCTGAGAGAGTTTACCAAAAGAGCAGAATGGCAACTTGGCTACGCGCTTTTAGTATTCGTCAAACGCATAAGCAAAGTTTTCGACAATTTCGTGAAGGATTTATGAAAACCAAACGTACCACTATCACCAAAGGTGCGTTCTGATAAAAGAGTACGCGCTTCTAATAATAAAAATAGTTGGATAAATTCAATATGCGCATCACTCCTTTTGCCCTCTCTGTTTCAAACCACAAACATCTTTTTATCTTCGCTCTTTTACTCTCATCATTATTTTTTCTGCCATCAGCCAAAGCGCAAACAGAGCTGCTGCCTGTTTTACCTACTACTTTATTTAACTACTCTAGCCCTGCCCTTCCTGCTCATTTTTTAGCTGGGAACGTTACAAACTTAGACACTGCGTCCACGGTGAGCCCAATCACCAACGCTGGCGCAACTTTGGGGCGGGTGCTCTTTTACGACAAAAGGCTTTCGATCAATAATTCTGTTTCATGCGCTTTCTGTCATGAACAGAGTCGTGGCTTTTCAGACAATGCACGATTATCGGTTGGTTTCTCGGGTGGTTTAACTGGCCGCCATTCGATGGGGCTTAGCAATGCACGATACTATGGACCTAATCGCTTTTTTTGGGACGAGCGCGCTAATGGTCTTGAGGCGCAAACCTTGCAACCCATACAAGATCCGGTCGAAATGGGGGAAACTCTAGGAAACGTTGCGATCAAACTAGCTAACACCTCGTTCTACCCAGACTTATTCAATTCAGCTTTCGGCTCACCCGATATTAATAGCAGCCGTATTGCTTCCGCCCTGGCTCAGTTCATTCGCTCTATGGTTTCTTATCGGTCGAAATATGATCAAGGCGTTGCCAGCAACTTTGCGAATTTCACCGGTCAAGAAGAACAAGGCTTAGGCCTTTTTACTAGCCGACGCACCAACTGCGGGGCATGCCATGCAACTGATTTACAAATTCTAGACAGAGCCAGTAACAACGGCCTGGATACTGTAAGCACCGACGCAGGCGCGGGAGGTGGGCGTTTTAAGTCACCGTCATTACGTAATGTAGCTGTGCGTGCGCCATTTATGCACGATGGACGGTTTAATTCTTTGGCGGAGGTGGTTAGCTTTTACAATTCGGGGGTACAAAATAACCCGAACCTAGACAACCGTCTGCGCGTCAATGGTCAACCGATTCGGATGAACCTGAACGCTCAGGAACAGCAAGCCTTAGTTGCATTCTTAAACACCCTTACGGACGGTGCGTTTCTCAGTGCCAGTGAGTTCAGCGACCCTTTTAGAGAGTTTCTCATTGAAACCCCAGCCGAGAATCACAGTGCTGCGATTTCCAGCATACTCCTGCTTTTGCTAGACGAATAAGCTTCCAGCTGCCTAAACAGATCCGCGCGAATTGAGCTGACTCGTCAATTCCTACAGACGAGTCGGCAATACCGCATAAGCGTTCTACTCACTCGCTTCTAAGTAAGCTTTGAGGTCTTTTACAAATTTGGCTTGGTCGTAAGCACTTTGATCTTTTGTGTGCGCGTACGCTCGATTCACCAAGCGACTAAGCCGCGGGTTAACCGGTAGACTGTAAGCCAGCACATCGATGCCCATCACTGCTTGCTCCGCGGCCATATAATCGGCGTACTCGCCGTTAGCGCCGTACTCCATCAAACTGCGTATCAGAGCCTGTTTTGTATTTGCATCCAACTCTTTAGCCGTCAACGCAATACGCGCTCTGTGTGCAATGTCTTTAATCAACTTAGCTTGAGCACGAAGCGAGGGAATCGACTCTGTAGAAGCTTGGTGCAAAGCCTTTATCGCTTTTGAGAGTTCTTGATGCAGGGCGTTGTCGAGCGGAGCCAAAAGCGCGGCCAGTAATATAAAGCTGCTATCGTTAATGCGAATTGCGCCCGGTTTTAGTCCGGCCGTGCTAGGACGACTTTGCCAATTCAGATCATCGATCGGGTGGTGACAGGAGTGACAGTCATACAACACCAACTCTGGGTAACCTTGGGGATGCTCGAGTAACTGACCGCTGAGGTTTTCAGACATCGCTACCGCTTGCAATGCAGCACCCTCTAACAAACGACTCAGCGGTGTTTCATTTTGTTTTCGAGCAATGTAATCGGCGTCAATAGCGTAGTGCTCTGGCTGACGAATCGTAAAGGTGTCTAACTCAAAACCAAGCCGCGGGTGCCCAGCGCCCATGATGTCGTGGCTAACCATTTTTTGCTCGTTTCCCATATGGCAGCTCAAACACAGCTTGGTTCGCTCCTGAATGGGTCCGGTTGGGTACATCCCATCGTTGAGGTTTCGTTGGCCATCATAAGGTTTAAGTGTGTGCGTGCTTAACCAACGTTCTGACCCACCATGACACGCCTCGCAGCCCACACCGTCTGTCATAAAAAACTCAGGCCCCTGCCGCGCCGGGGGAACGTTATCTGCATGACAATCTAAGCACACCGACGCCGTTACCGCATCTTTGAGCCCAAGATTAGACGCAATTCTGCTTGATTCTTCACTGCGGAGCGTCGCGTATGCTTTCGCATGGCGGTCATGCAACAACCAGGTCTGATACTCATTCTGCAGCACATTATTGTCTGCCGCTGGTTCTACCTCATTAGGAGCAACGTCGTGGCAAGTTGAATTTGCACAAGTGGCAACGCCCATGTGCTTGTCATGGCCGTACTGCGGCAACTCTGCAGACAGCACCAAAGGACTCATCAACCACTGAGACGCTACGCACACTAACGCCAGTTTAGTTGACGACCAAGCGCGTAAACCAAGATTAGTGTTAGCTGATTTTGACATCGTGCGTTTTATACCCAAACCGTTAGCGCGCGTCGACTCGCGCCTCTTCATCTACTTTCGGGTTCGCAGTCCAAGGCTTGCCGTCTTCGTCCAAATACAATTTCATCATTTCTTTAAGATTTAGAGGGCGCGATCCAAGGCGTCCGAACACCGCTATCTGGCCACCCGTTTCATCAACCGCCCGATCTCGATCCATACCTTTTGATAGCGCTATGGCAGGCTCTTTAGTCGGCTTGAACGCGATCAGCTCAGGATTAGGACTCGGGCTAAATCCATAAAATTTTGGTTGCGAATCAGGCGACGTCAACTGCACCACTTTAAGACCATTACGGCCGTCGGCAATGTACGCAAAGAGGCTGGCATTAGTGCTGCCCACGATCACATCGCGAGCGTCATTGATCTGCCCCTCGGCATCGTACGTTTGCACCAGTTTCATTTGCTCAGGCCGCTTAACATCAATTATGGCCAAGCCTTCCTCACCCGCCGCCACATAGGCATAGGTTCGGGCAACGTAAATCCTTTGCGCATCTTTAAGCGGAATCGTATTGCCCTCTAAGAGAGTGGGCTTGCTGCCCGGTGTAACATCAACAACCTTCACGCCATCGGCATCGCTCACAAACAAATAACGGAACTGCAGCGCTGTCGCTCGACCGTCGTTTAACGGAATCACAGTTTCCACTTTTGGTTCTAATGGCTGGTCTAAGTTAAGAATAACCAAACCCGCGTCCGCAATGATATAAGCGTAATAACCACCCAATACGATATGTCGCGCTCCGTCCAGAACACCCTTTTCATTCCACACTAGTTGCGCTTCAAGAAAGTTATTTCTGAACTCACCATCTGCAAGCGTGTTGACATCAACCAAGATCAAGCCTTGAGTCGAGTCAGTAACCGCAGCGTAGTTATAGATTGGATGAAAGGGTTGCTCCTGGTTCACCACACGCATCAACTCACCCTGATTACGTAATGGCGCAATGTTTTGGTTTGTGGGTAAGGCCATGCAGGTGGCGTTATCTGTTTTTACACGCGTGTCATGGCCCAAGGGGCTAAACGGCGCTGTTACAAATCTTAAGCTGTAGCCTTTGTTTGCGATATTGGCGACATCATAAGCACGAAAGCCATTCTTACCCTCGGCAACAAATAGGTATTCGCCACGCAATTGCAAGCATCCAGTACGCGCAGACTTACGGTCATAACTGATCTTGAGCTCTTGCCCGTTGTCCAAATGATCTTGATACCA
>CAZOIG010000298.1:0-1575 GCA_964579235.1 uncultured Gammaproteobacteria bacterium | reverse complement strand
AAGGGCATTGTAGAGCGCGCCCAAGACTTCGGCATAAAGCCATGCGATGTCATCGTAGATCCGTTGGTTATGCCTATTGGCGCGATCGGTCAAGCAGGCAACCAGGTGTTTCAGTTAGTACGCCGGCTGCGCGAGGAGCTCAAAGTGAACACGACCTGCGGTGCTTCTAATATCAGTTTCGGTATTCCTAACCGTCATGGCATTAACAATGCCTTTCTACCCATGGCGATTGCTTCGGGTATGACCTCGGCGATTGTTAACCCATTGCACGAGGGGCTAGTGGCGTCGGTTCACGCTGCTGATGTTTTAGCAGGCAATGATCCTAATTGTGAGAATTGGATCAGCAACTATCGTGAACCACCTAAAGAGGGCGCGGCTAAAGGTGGCCGAGAAGGTCGCCGCCGCCGTCGCGGGTAGGGGCTGGATTCGGCAGCATTCTGGCGATGGCTAGATGACTAAGATCTATACGGGCAGTTGTAATTGCAAGTCGGTTCGCTACACAGCGACCTCATTGCGTAGCCTTTGGTATTGTCATTGCGAGCAGTGCCGCAAGGCCACGGGCAACTATATGGCTGCGGCGCAAGTCGACTTGAGCAATCTATCTGTCACTGGTGAGCCTAAGTGGTATTACGTTACGCCAAAATCTCGCTATGGATTTTGCCCAGACTGCGGTTCGCAAATTTTTTGGCGTAACGACGACAATGCTTATCTATCTATCACTGGCGGGTCACTCGACGATAGTACAGGCGTTAAAGTCGGTGGGCACATTTACACGGGTGAAAAAGCCGACTTTCTGCAGATTCCTGAAGATGAAATAAAGTTTTTGACCTACTGGTCACATCCACCTCAGTAACGTACTCTTTGCCAAACTCAATATTCTTTTTTGCGACGCTTGCGAAGCGTGCTTGCACCCATGAATTCTGATTTAACCAACGACGGCGCTGCTATTCCACCCGCTGAGGGCTCTTTACCTGCTGAGGGCTCTTTACCTGCTGATGGCTCTTTATCCGCTGAGGGCTCTTTACCCGCTGAAGGCTCTTTACCCGCTGAGGGCTCGCATCGAGTCGTGTTTACACCGTCGGGCTTATCCAACGTCAGTGCGCAGGGCGAAACTGTTCTGGCCGCTGCACAAGATGCTGGAGTCGCGATTCGTTCTCTATGTGGCGGAAATGGTAATTGTCGTCAGTGCTGGATCAAAGTTATCGAGGGCTCGCACAGTAAGCACTCCATAGAAGTTGGGCCCGATCATGTCACCCCGCCGACCGAACTTGAACAACGCTATCGCACCAAGATCGAGCGTTTCAAGGACCTTCGCTTGGCTTGCCGTACGCAAATTAAGGGCGACCTGTTAATCGACGTACCAGAGTCCAGCCAAGAGCACCTCACCAATATCTCTAAGAGTAATGCAGAGCGTGTTTACGACTTAGCACCTGCGATTCGTTTAGTCGATGTGGAGTTGGCTGAAGCGACCATGGACGATAATCCTGCGGCGACTGAAAACTTATTGGAGCGCCTGAGCGAACAAGGTATTGAAGCGAAGTTTGATTTCCACGTGCTTAATGGCTTGCAAAAAAC
>CAZOIG010000297.1:0-3475 GCA_964579235.1 uncultured Gammaproteobacteria bacterium | reverse complement strand
TTGCCGTGCCGTCTTGATGATTTGCGCGAGGCCAAGAAACCCGAAGTCAATGAAGACGCATCTGAAGCTTCGCTTTCTTCTACCTCCAATCACGACGCCTTAGGCGCGGCGACACAGCAAGCTCTGATGGACGCAGAAATTGATCGCGCGATTGCGGTCCAAAGTTATCGCACTCTGCCAAATGAGCTGTTGACCATTTTGGGGGAGTTGAGCTTCGTGACGGAGTTTGAGCTTCACCCCGAGCGCTATCTGCAGCAATCTGACCCGCAAAAAGTATTGGCAGCACTTGAGTCACAGGGCTTTTATTTGCAGGTCCCGAAAGAGTCTAGCGCAGAATTAGAGGAGCGCTATTTTGGCGCTCCAAATACCCAGGCGGCAAGCGAATAACGTTGGGCATGATAGTGAATACGCACGATAATAGTTCTACCATTTTGGTCAGCGGCGGAGTGCTGAGTTCGCAAGCGCATCTATCGGCATTAAACTATGTGTCGAGCTTGTTACGTGATCATACAAGCCCCAAACAAGCGATTAAGCGGGTGTTCTTTTATGCTGAGGCTGCGGCTGTGGCGAATACACTAATGACCCCACTGAGCGATGAACTCAACCCTACCGAAGCTTGGCAGGCGCTACAGCAGGAGTTTGATTTAGATCTGAGCGTTTGCATAGCTAGCGCAGAGCGACGTGGCGTTATCGGCGTAGACAGCGCTGAAGATCACGCACTCGATCAATCCAATCTTGCCGAGGGCTTTCGCATCGTTGGGTTAGCTGAACTGCATGACGCGATGTTACAAAGCGCTCGCACGGTTAGATTTACCTGAAGCCAAGTAAGAGATACCGCGATGAAATCAATCTTATACGTTTTTAGGCATAGTTCATGGCAGGGGCGAGCTGCCGCTGATGGTCTAGACGCTCTTATGGCGAGCTGCGCCATGGAGTTGGAGGTGGCGGCATTGTTCTTGCATGAGGGTGTTTTGAATCTGCGCACCGCTGCGTCTGTACCTGACGAGCTAGACTACAAGCCCAAGCTCGACAGTAAACCCTTTAAGGCGTTGAATGACTTTGGCTGCGAAACTGTATTGGTGTGTGAGCGCAGCCTTGTTGGACGTGGCCTAACGCAGAACGAGTTGGTGCTTGATGCGCAGCTACTTTCGCGCGACGGAATCGCCGAGCGCATCGACCAATACGACCAAGTTTTGGTGTTTTAGATAGCTATGAATAAGCTAATAACCATAAACGAATCATTGCACAACGCGGTTTGGCTTTACGAAGCTTTGGCCTACGCGGTGCCTGGCGATTCGATCGTGATGATCGAAGACGCAGTGACTAATCTACAGTCGCGACTATTGTTGGCCAGCTTTTTGGCTAAGTGCGCGGCTCAAAAGGTGCGGGTCTATGCGCTACAAGAAGACATGGCACTGCGCGGCACGGACCTCAATGTGGATGGCGTCGAGCTTGTTTCGATAAAGCAACTTCCGACTTTGGTTGCGCAGCACCGCAGTCATGTGGCGTGGTAAAGGCTTATGAGCGCAAAACATCAATGTAAAGAAGCCGACAGCACAACTTATTACATCGACGTTGATGGCGTTAGTTTAGCCACCGACCACCAAGGGTTTTTGAAAGATCGCTTGGCGTGGAATGTGTCAGTCGCGCATGCGATTGCGAGCCAGGACGGTATTACGCTGGGTGAAGAGCATTGGGAAATCATTCATTATTTTCGTGAGTACTACGAGGATTACAACATTCCGCCACCCATGCGCATGATCATGCGTGTATACAAAAAAGCGTTTGGGGACGAGAACGCCAATAGTCGGCATTTGCACGCACTGTTTCCTGAAGGCCCAACTAAGACAGCCAGTAAATACGCTGGTCTGCCCAAACCCAAGAACTGTAAATAGTATTCTAGTTCTGATTGAGTCTTTGCCGGTGCAAAGCCTTATACTACCCATATGAAATTTGTAGACGAAGCAGAAATAACGGTCAAGGCGGGCAACGGTGGGCATGGAGCCCTGAGTTTCCGACGCGAAAAGTACATTCCTAAAGGCGGCCCCGATGGTGGCGATGGGGGTAGTGGAGGCAGCGTTTTCTTGCAAGCAACGGACGGCTTGAATACCTTGGCCGACTTTCGCTTTGTGCGAAGTTACTCTGCGCAAGGGGGGAAGACCGGTGGCGGCAAACTGAAAGCTGGTCCCAGTGGTGATGACCTGATTGTTAAAGTACCTGTTGGGACAATGGTGTACGACGCGCAGACCGATGAGCTTATCGTTGATTTCACCGAAGCCGAGCAACAACAAATTGTTGCGCGTGGTGGTGAGGGCGGGTTGGGCAACCACACTTTCAAGTCCAGCACCAATCAAGCGCCAAGAAAAATCACCAAGGGTAAACCAGGCGACGCGAGAACCCTTCGGCTCGAACTCAAAGTACTTGCGGATGTTGGTTTACTTGGTTTGCCCAATGCGGGTAAGTCCACGCTATTGCGCGCGATCTCACAAGCCACCCCCAAAGTAGCCAATTACCCGTTTACAACTCTGCATCCTGAGTTAGGGGTTGTCAGTTTGGGTATGGGCAGTAGCTTTGTGGTGGCTGATATCCCAGGCTTGATTGAGGGAGCGTCACAAGGAGCGGGTTTAGGGATTCAGTTTTTGCGGCATTTGGCTCGCACCAAATTATTGCTGCATGTGGTCGATATTGCACCCTATGGCAATGAGGAAGCTGATCTTTATTCCGACATCACCTCGATCGTAGCGGAACTTGAACAGTACAGCGAAGAGCAAGGTGCTCTGCTCAATCAACTGGATCGTTGGCTGGTTATCAACAAAATCGACACCGTGCTTGACGAAGACCGCGAACAAATTGTCAGCGACTTACTCAAAAAATTGAAGTGGTCGGGGCCAGTATTCGAAATTTCCGCAGTGGGTCGACAGGGCACGCAAGAATTAGTCAATGCAATCATGCGCCACATTGAAGAGGTTGAGCGAGCTAGCGAACCTGAGGTGTTGCAATCTATCCCAAGTGATTTACAGAGTGACGCTTAATGAACAGGGCAGGCCTTAAAAACGCCAAACGGATTGTTGTAAAAGTCGGCTCGGCTTTGTTGACTGCCGATGGCAAGGGTTTGGATCCTGAGTTTATTGGCTCGTTGGCGGCACAGATCGCGAGCCTAAAAGCCAAGGGTGTGGATGTTGTGCTGGTGAGTTCTGGCTCAATCGTTGCTGGTTTGAGTGAGCTTGGATACACGCAACGTCCGAGCGAAATCAGTATTCTGCAGGCTGCGGCGGCGATCGGTCAGGCTGCATTGATACGTACCTATGACGAAGCGTTTACGCCGCTACGAGTAAGGACTGCGCAGGTGCTCTTAACGCACGCTGATATCGCTAATCGAGAGCGCTATTTGAACGCAAGAGCGACGCTCAGCAGTTTGCTTCGCCTAGACGTTTTGAGCATCGTTAACGAGAACGATACGGTCGCTACTGAGGAA
>CAZOIG010000296.1:0-1877 GCA_964579235.1 uncultured Gammaproteobacteria bacterium | reverse complement strand
CACAGACTCAATTCAACATCTCAACTAATGGTGACATCATGGAAATCATGCTTTTAGTGTATCTCGCTTTATTGGGTTTGGTGGCTGTAAACGAAGTTACTGATCACTAAGTCGATAAGCTTGACGCAAAAACACAGGGTTTAGTATACCCGCACGCCAAAACTCTAATTATTATAATTTGAGCTTTGGTGACAAGGCAGAGATGTTTTCATCTGGTACCAATCGAAAGTATCGAACGAATAACCCCCTTGCCTCACTCCTCATACTAAGTTTTACCTTAAGGCCACTCATTAGAGTGGCCTTTTTTTGTTCTCTTCTAATTAAGGTTCTCGACCAAGAAGAACGCCCCTTACGCCTACTTAACTGTAGACATATTCATCGCATTCTCTTGTTAACATATGGCCACCATTAATCAGAGGATTCAACATGAAAAAGTATTTGAGCATAGCCCTAGTCGCTTTATCTGCCTTGGCCGTAAGCAACGCGTTTGCACACGATCATGGTGGCAAAAAACACAGCAAATTAGAAATGGTTCTGGCCGCTCAGTCGGATGAACATAAAGCACGCTACGATGCGCGCAACCCTAAAGAAACGCTTGAGTTTTTTGAAGTCAAAAAAGGCGACACAGTATTAGAGGCCAGCCCAGGTGGCGGTTGGTACACAAAAATCCTTGCACCCTTACTCGGCGACGAAGGAAAATTGATTGGCGTTGATTACAATGCTGAAATCTGGGCGATTCGCGAAGCAAGTGAAGAGTTCCTAGCTATTCGAGCACAATGGGCTGCAAATTGGCCTGCTAAAGTCGCTGAGATGGGCGTTGAAGGCGGCGCAAAGATTGAAGGCGCATACTTTGGACAAATCTCGGAAGACATGAATGGAACTGTAGACAAAGTGCTTTTTATTCGTGCGCTTCATCTATCTGCGCGCTACGAAGATCAAGGCGGTTTTCTTAGCGAGTCAATGGCTGACTCATTCAGAGTGCTAAAACCGGGCGGTGTGATGGGCGTCGTTCAGCATGCCGCTCGCGAAGATCGCAGCGATGATTGGGCGGATGGAAGCTCCGGCTACCTCAAAGCCTCAAAGGTTATCGCCATGGCAGAAGCAGCTGGCTTTGAACTCGTAGACACAAGTGACATAAACGCCAATGAGCTAGACCAAGCCAAAGAGGGTGACATTGTGTGGCGCTTACCCCCTTCTCTTAGTACTTCCAAGGAAGACCCAGAGCTTGCGGCTAAAATGAAAGCCATTGGTGAGTCGAACCGTATGACCCTAAAATTTAGAAAGCCCGCAGCATAGCGATTGCAGAGCCTTTTTAAAAAATCAGAGCCGACGAATGTGTTAAGCATCGTCGGCTTTTTTTAATATCACGCTGGAACGAACTAGCTTCATTTTTTGAGTGAGCATGAAACTTCGATCCCTACTACTTATCAATTCAACCTTCTACTAACCAAAATCAATAATGAAAATGATAAATGTTTCAAAAGCTCTAGCGCTCGTCGCCCTGAGTATTTTCTCGATTACTGCTTTTGCAGAGCAACAATATGAATTTAGTGATTTTTCAATCCCAGAACAAGGACGCATCGTTGTTCCTGTTTTTGAGGGCGAAGAGCTTGATGGGACTGCAAAACTCATAGATCAATTAACCAACGGTGCACTCAGTATTGCTGCCAGTGAAGCAACGTTTAAAGGTGAGAAAGGCAAAACCCTTACTCTCTATGCAGTCGCTCCATACTCAAGAGTAGATTTGATTGGTCTTGGTTCAGAGGAAATAGATAGAGTAGCCGCTGAGAACTTTGGTGGTCATGCGGCTGCATTGATGGCCGATACCAAAAACGGTTCGGTGCAAATCCTCTGGGATGTTGATGGTGCCACCCCAG